>CAMWLV010000131.1 GCA_947175175.1 uncultured Lachnospiraceae bacterium | reverse complement strand
ACAATCCACATTCCTTTACCGTCCATTTTTATGTTGTCTTGAAGGATCTTCCATACGATGACTTTAAGGATCGGCAAAACGAGGAAGTGAAGGAGCCGGCAAAAGAGGAAGTGAAGGAGCCAGCAAAAGAGGAAGTAAAGGAGTCAGAGACAGCTGAGGAGGACAAGCCCAAGGCAGTGGCAAAGCCCAAGGCGATAGCAAAACCTAAGGCAGTGAAGAAGGCTGACACAGAGTCATAATTGGAAATCTGAATTTAGAAAATGAAAGTGATGGAAAATATGGAGTGGGAATACTGTCGGGAATCTTTTGGCAGGGATTGCACAGAGAAGGACTGTAACAAAAAAACAGAGGAAATACTGGATTTTGCGAATATGGTATTCAGCATGGATTATAGCGGCACTGATTTTGCTTCCCTCCTGCCCAAGGCGTATTCCCCAGAGCGCAGCGGTATTCCGATTCACCATATGATTAAGGAAGAAGACAAGATTAAGGCATTGATTGACGTTTATCCGATGACACTGCAGTTACAGGGAGAGAATAGCAGTGCAGTCAGGGCGGCTTATATCGGAACAGTGTCTGTCCATCCAAATGCCAGAGGCAGGGGATACATGATCGAGCTCATGAGGGCAGTTGAACTCGACGCGCGAAAGCAGGGCTGTGCGCTCCTGATATTGGATGGCGACCGGCACAGATACCAGCATTATGGATTTGAGCGTGCAGGGATTCGGTACACTTTTCAGATTAATACAGGAAATATCTCACATTGCTGTGCAAAAATTTATGACAAAGCATACATGGAATCTCCGATATACAGTTTTGAGGAACTTACGGAACAGAGTCCATATCTCGACAGTCTGTATAAACTTTACCAAAAAAGACTTGTGACAGCCAGGTCCCGTCAGGATTTCTGGCTTTGTCTGCAGAGCTACCATGCGACAGCTTTTGCCATCTTGAAAGGCGGAACGCCCGTTGGTTATGTGGACTTGTCAGCAGATGAGAAAAATGTATCAGAGATTGAGTTGGATGACATTTCAGAGCTTCCGAGAGTTCTATATGATTTGATGATGGGATTTGATGTGGAACAGCTTGGTATCAGTGTAGGAATGGATGAGACAGACAAGATAGAGCAGATCGAAAGAGCATGTGATTGCTGCAGTATGTCCATGTCACATCAGATCAAGATCCTTGAATATGAAGCAGTTCTTGCATTTTTATTGAATTGGAAACAGGAATATAACACACTTGCCATAAGTGAATATGTGTTGGGTGTCAGGAATGCGCAGACGGGCAGCACAGAAAATTATCTGCTGTCTGTTGCAGAGAATGGGGTCTGTGTATCGCGCACAGAAAGAGCAGCGGATATGGTTCTTGAAGGACTGGAACTTGTCAGGGTATTGACAACGAGTCTCTATTTTATAGAGCAGCAAAAGGGTAAACGGAGCAAAATAAAAAATGCGCCTGCGGGCTGGTTTCCACTGCCGTTTTACCTTCCCGAAGCAGACACATTTTAGTGATTAATCCATATACTTCCATGTATACATGTTTGCACTTCTGCATTTTGGACAGACAACCTTGTACTGTTCAAAAATAAACATCTTGATCTGGTCATCTGTAACGTTTGTTGTGACGATGCGGCTCTGACCACATTTGCATAGGAACAGAATCTTGCGATTCAGGCGGACGCTCAGGCTTTCTCCTCTCAGACTGAGCGTTTTTTCTATGTACTTTATCTGTTCCTCGTTGTGAACGCCGCATTCCTCAAGCGCCCATTTGTATTCATCGCGGATGATGTGAAGCGCTTCAGACGGGATCGCTGAATAGTGCTGCTCTAGTTTTTGTTCAGTAAACATGTTAATTCCTCTTTTCTTCTTTATTATGCGTAGATTAATGCGTTTAGTTAAAGTATAGCACAAAACATTGAAATATGGAATATAGTTTTTGCGATTAAAGAATGAGAAAAATCAGCCGATATATATGATATATATTTTCGGCGAAAATATATAGTAAAACGGATTTTACACAATATATACACTTAAGGTCCTTTTAAAATGGATTTTAAGAGTGTATAGGACCACAGGGAGGTGGCACAAGTGAATAGAAGACGAGAACTTGCCCTGCAGAGAGTTTCCCGTATAGGAAGTATTGCAGCGGCAGATAATATCTCACAGAACACGAAGTATAAGAGCAGTCACACAGGTGTGCGCATTCAGACCAATACGATTGAGGCGGCATTGGGGACTTATATGATGCGCAGCAATGAAGTCTATGACCTGCGCGGACAAGATACCTATATCCATGGCTATGGAGAGTCTGGTTCGGAGGCACAGGATCAGCTTTCCAGACAGATGAAGGAATATATATCCATGGCGTCGTCAGATGCCATGGCGTCTGAGGAGGAGAGCCAGCTGGCGAATGCCAAATCCGACTTGGAGCGCCGCATTGCAGAGCATATCAACATTAAGAAGTTTGAGGAAGCCCTTGCGAAGGATCCAAGCGCGCAGTATCAGCTGAGCAGATATCACAAGAAAGGTGATGAGACAGATTTTGACAGGCTTGACGCGAACCGCTGTTCTGGTTTTTTATTATATTCCTATAATAAGAAGGGCGTGCACAGTGTTTTAGGGGAGCATTTGAGTTTTGGAAGTTGTGACACAATTGGAAAAGGTGAAGACTTGGTAAAGGAAAGGTAATATATGGATTTGACCGACGAGAAGCTGAAATATCTGAGACTGCTGGCAGTCAAGTATCCGTCAATCCCATCGGTGTGTCGCGAGATCATCAATCTGAAGGCGATCTTGAATCTGCCCAAGGGGACAGAGCACTTTATGAGTGATATTCACGGTGAGTATGAGGCATTTTACCACATTATGAACAATGCGGCAGGTGTCATTAAGGAAAAGGTGGATATGATCTTTGCTGAGCGCATGATACCCAGAGAGCGGCAGGAGCTCTGTACGCTTGTGTACTATCCGATGGAGAAGATCAAGCTGCTGAAAAAACAGAATGCAGTGACGCCATACTGGTATAAGATGAATCTGAAGAACCTGACGGAGCTTGCGAAATTTTTGTCCTCGAAATATACACGCTCCAAGGTTCGAAAAGCACTGCCCTCGGAGTTCAGCTACATTATCGATGAGCTCTTGCATGCACAGCAGGACGAGGACAACAATCAGTATGTCTATCACGAAAAGATATTGGATACGATCATAGACATCGACAGTGCGGATGCGTTTATTGAGGCACTGAGCAGGCTGATCAAGCGGCTTGCGGTTGACCATCTTCATATTGTGGGGGACATCTATGACAGGGGGCCGAGTGCGGATAAGATCATGGATCTGCTGATAACACATCATTCTGTGGATATTGAGTGGGGAAATCACGATATATTGTGGATGGGTGCCGCATGTGGGAATGAGGCGTGTATCGCAAACGTCCTCAGAAATAATCTCAAATACAATAATATTGAAATTCTGGAAAATACGTATGCGATCAGCCTGCGTTCCCTGACGCTGTTTGCGGAGCAGACTTATCCGGATATGAAACCAATGGATGCAGCACTCAAGGCGATTTCTGTCATTTTGTTTAAAATCGAAGGTCAGATCATTATGCGTCATCCAGAGTATGATATGGTGGACAGACTTCTCCTTGACAAGATTGACAAGGAGCGCGGTGTTGTCCGAATCGATGGGCAGGAGTATGAACTCAATGACCATTATTTTCCGACGCTAAATGTGAATGATGCATATGCGCTCTCTGCGGAGGAGCAGCATGTCATAGATGACCTGAGAGCAGCATTTGTGAACAGCCATATGCTCAGGAAACACGTACGCTTTTTATATGAGAAAGGCAGCACGTACATGTGCTACAATGGAAATCTTTTATTCCACGGCTGTATTCCCATGACAGAAGAGGGCGAGTTTGCCACGATGAAGCTTGACGGCAGGGATTTTAAGGGAAAGGAATACATGGACTATGCCGCAAAGGTGGCGAGACGCGCCTTTTTTGGTAATTTTAACCAGTCAGATATTGACTTTATGTGGTATTTATGGTGTGGGAAAAAGTCTCCTCTGGCGGGCAGGACGATGAAGACATTTGAGCGGACCTTTGTGGTGGATAAAAGTACCTATGACGAGCCGAAGAATCCGTATTACCGCTATTATCAGCAGGAAAAGTATTGCATCAAAATATTGCACGAGTTTGGGTTGGACAGTTCCATTGCACACATTATTAACGGACATACACCGATCAAGGTGTCAAAAGGAGAATCCCCGTTAAAGGCGAATAACCGCCTGATCGTGATAGATGGTGGTTTCTGCCGCGCATACCAGAAGACAACTGGCATTGCAGGCTATACATTGATATTCAATTCACATGGCATGCGTCTGAAGGCACATCAGCCGTTTGAGAGCATTGCAAAAGTATTGGAGGAGAATAAGGATATCGAGTCCTCGTCTAATTTCTTTGAGACAGAAGCAGAGCGCGTGATGGTCAAGGACACAGATAACGGCAAAGAGATCAAGGACACGATCAATGATCTCGAACTTTTGCTTGGTGCATATCGACAAGGAATTATTGTCACGAAATAAAGATAATAAAAAATGAGCAGGTTTTCCTGCTCATTTTTTATTCCTATTGCAATTTTAACTTGTGTTCCTGTTCTGCCTGAATGTCCTCAAATGCGGAGAGCATCGGTTTTTCTTTAGAATTTCGGAAAGTGCGTGCAACATAGTTATTTGTGATCCTGATGACTGTTCCCGACAGCGTCAGAACACCGATCAGGTTCGGAATCGCCATCAGACCGTTAAAGGTGTCAGAAATGTCCCACGCAAGGTCAAGGTTCATTGTAGCGCCGAATACGATAAATACAACAAACACAACCTTGTAAATGATGGTAGCCTTTGTGCCGAACAAAAACTCCCATGCTTTTGTCCCATAGTAGCTCCAGCCAAGAACGGTGGAGAAAGCAAACAGGAGAATCGCGATGGCGATAAAGGCGCCCCCGACATTCACACCGCCAAAGTTAAATACCGTTCCGAATGCTTCGCTCACAAGTGCAGTCTGCTCATTTGCGGAAAGCATCTCACCAGTATGGAGGTCAATCAGACCAGTTGAGAGGATTGAGAAGGCTGTGAGTGTACAGACTACAATGGTATCTGCAAATACTTCAAAGATACCCCACATACCCTGTCTGACAGGTTCCACAACGTTGGAAGCGGAGTGGACCATGACAGAGGAACCAAGACCAGCTTCGTTGGAGAAGACACCGCGCTTAAAGCCCCATGTGACTGCACTCTTGACGGCCAGACCGATGGCAGCGCCGCCGATTGCCCGGAATCCAAAGGCAAAGGAGAAGATTGCACCAAATACTTCACCGACTTTTCCAATATTGACAATAAATACGATAAGGGCACCAAGTATGTACGCACATGCCATAAACGGCACGAATTTTTCAGTCACCTGTGCAATCCTCTTGATACCGCCTACAATGACAAGTCCCGCAAGAACCATGAGCAGCAGGCCGACAATCAACGCATACAGGTTGATTTCGGCAGAACCGATTATGATCATGCGGTCAAGTGCGTCGATATGGAATACAGAGGTAATATTGCCGGAGATGGTGTTTACCTGACTCATGTTTCCGATACCGAATGAGGCAAGGACACAGAAGATGGAGAACAATACAGCGAGTATTTTTCCGATGACTGTGCAGCCCTTCTTTGAACCTAGTCCGTCTCTTAGGTAATACATGGCGCCGCCGCACCATTCATCGTGGCTGTTTTTCCTGCGGTAATAGATGCCAAGCACATTCTCGGAATAGTTTGTCATCATTCCAAAGAATGCAGAGAGCCACATCCAGAAGATCGCACCAGGACCTCCGGCAGCAATTGCAGCAGCGACACCTGCGATATTGCCGACACCGATGGTCGCAGCGAGTGCGGTACACAGCGCCTGGAATTGTGAGATGGATGCCTTTTCTTTCGAGTTTGTAACACTGCTTCCTTTCTTGAATACGCCTCCAATCGTTTTTGCGCTCACATGTCCGGCACGTGTGATCTGAAAAAATTTGGTGCGGATCGTCAGATAGATTCCCGTACCGATAATTAAGATCAGCATGGGAATTCCCCACACCACGCCGTTGATGGCGTTGTTGACATTTGCTATCATATCAAGCATAAAAATTCCTCCTTCATAAGATAATCACTCAATTTGAAATACATAAAAAGAGAATATCCCATTCGGACAGCCCTTTCTGTCGTAGGTGGAATATTCTCTTTATTTATATTTATACACGAAAATGTAAAATAATGCAAGGAAAAAAAGCAAAATCCTGTATAAAAGGGAGGATGCCAAGTAATCTCTCGACTACTTGGCATATATTATGAAAAAGTTATTATAAGTAAAGTTATCACTCGTTGTCTGTAAGGTATCATTCGTATCACCTTATGTTTATAGTATAGAGTGCTTTAATGTCCAAATCATGTTCATTTATTGAATAATTTTTCAAAGAACTATGAACGTTTTATGAACACAGAAAATAGTGCTATTGATTTTCGGCGCAATCTGCTATACTGAGGATAGGAACGAACTAAGAAGGAGAGGAACTAGAAATGTATACAGCAAACGAAAAAAGATATGACACAATGCGGTATAACCGCTGTGGAAGAAGCGGTCTGATGCTGCCGGCAGTCTCCCTTGGACTGTGGCACAATTTTGGCTCCAATGCCGGCTTTGACAATATGCAGTCCATGTGCTGCACAGCATTTGACAATGGAATCACACATTTTGATCTCGCCAACAACTATGGACCTGTATACGGGGCGGCGGAGGAGAATTTCGGACGCATACTTGCAAAGGGACTTGGCGTTTACCGGGACGAGCTTGTAATCTCGACCAAGGCGGGGTACGACATGTGGCCAGGACCTTATGGTAACTGGGGCAGCAAGAAATATCTGGTTGCCAGTCTTGACCAGAGCCTGAAACGTATGAGGCTTGATTATGTGGATATCTATTATCATCACAGGCCGGACAAGGACACACCAATTGAGGAGACAGCTGGGGCGCTGGATGGCATTGTGCGGAGTGGAAAGGCACTCTATGTCGGAATCTCCAATTATAATAAGGAAGAGACGATTGCGATTGCAAGTCTTTTTCAGAAAATGAATACGCCGTTTATCATTAACCAGAGAAAATATTCGCTGTTTGACAGAACAATCGAGAAGGACGGATTAAAGGACTATGCTGCGGCGAATGGCATCGGAGTCATAACATTCTGCCCACTGGCACAGGGACTGCTCACGAACCGCTATATTGATGGTATCCCGCAGGACAGCCGTATCCGCACAGATGGCAGGTTCCTGAAGGAAGAGGCTTTGCGAAGTGAGACGATTGATAAGGTAAGGGCGCTGAATGCACTTGCACAAGAGCGTGGACAAAGTCTTGCACAGATGGCGCTTGCGTGGATTTTAAGCGACGGGGACATCACAAGTGTGCTGATCGGAGCATCGAAACCAGCACAGATCATTGATAATGTAGGTATGCTGTCGAATCTCAAGTTCAGTGAGGAGGAGCTGCAGAAAATCGAGAAGATATGTGGGGCATAAAATGAAGACTGTCTGACCTGTTTTCTTTTGGGCGGCTTCCGGCGGAGGAGTACGCCACGAACCAGGCTGTATTTATCGGTGTGAATGTCAAGAATGTACGGGAATTTCCTTCGATGACGCTTTATATGGACGGAACACAGAATCTGTCAGTGGAGACTGCGGAGAAATATTCTTTCCGTGATGATACAGTTTATGCGAGCCGCTATATTGAGGGAAAATTTACAGATGCGTATACTTTTGATGGTATTCTTAGAATTGATTATTCAGATATCAATAAAGATGACAGGAAATATCAACAGGTGTTAGAGGAGGCAGGGATAACCGAGGAGAATATTAAGGAATCCGGCAATGAGAAATTTTGGATAACAGACGCAAATATCGCACAATATATAGAAGAATATGAGATACCAGAAACGTTTACCATGAAACTGGACATTTCTAATATTGTCGGGGATCTGGCTGAGCCGATACCAGTGGAGGGTGCAAAGTCAGGTGAGGAACAGGAGCGCATGACTGACGAGGAATGGGAGGCGTACATGAAGAGTCTCCCACAGGAGTATGATGAGTATCCGAATAAATATGAAAACTGGTGGCAGGAGGGAAATTGGTCTTATGATCTTACAATTACACAAAAAGACAGTGCTTCCCGGGTGATTGAGGTCAATCAGATGAATGAGTCTGGGATTGGTATCAGGAGTATTGAATTATCCTCTGTGGAAATGACATTAAACACCATCGAAGGCGCAGATACCATAGCAGTCGCGCTGGATGCAAAAGGGAATAAGATTGAAAACGGCAGCTCCAATGCGTATGAACTTGCTATCACAGGGCACGATATCTCCAAAGTATATCTCTATATCTGTGACTGGGACGAATACATGGATGAAATCAAAGGCTATGGAATACCTGGAAACAATCTGGGCAGAAGTTTCCAGGAAGTGTTGGAGGAGAGGGTATTGTTTAAGACTGTAGTTGAGACAGGAGAGGATGATTGAGATGGAAAGCAAATTATGAAACATGTTTGCTTAGGTACATCTAGAACTGGCAAAAGTATGACTTGGATTGCGATTACTATATGCTTTTTATTGAACGTAAGTGTTTTATATACCGCATTACAGTTGATATGATTATAATACTTGAGATATTTCATGAAAAAGAAGATTTTATGTATCAGATGTTTGGTATCATTATCACCTTACAAGATACTCTTGACTATTGGAAAGAGAATTAAATGTAAATTTTTGACTGCTTTTGGAAACAAGGGGGACATTCTCCTTGACACTGTTTTTTAATAATGCTAGTATTAAAAACAGAAAAAAACATATTTACACTATACAAATATAAAGAAAAAAGTGCAATGTATGGAGGTTAATGATGCAGGGACGTACACATAATTGTAACCAGCTGCGGCTGGAAAATGTCGGAGAGGAAGTAAAACTTGTCGGTTGGTATGACAATCTGCGCAAGGTCAGTAAAAATTTAGGGTTCTTGATTTTGAGGGACTTCTATGGAAAGACACAGATCGTTGTAGAGACCGAGGATATCATGGAGCAGCTTAGCGGCATCAACAATGAGTCTACACTGGAAGTCGTGGGAACAGTGCGTGAGCGCAGCGCTAAAAATCCCAAGATGGAGACAGGGGATATCGAGATCGTGCCGTCAAAAGTCACGGTGTTAGGAAAGTGCCGGTACAACGAACTGCCTTTCCAGATTGACCATTCCAAGGAGGCGGACGAGAATACCAGATTAAAATACCGCTATCTGGATCTGCGCAATCCAAATGTGAAAGCAAAGATTGTGCTCAGGAGCAAGATTGTTGCAGATTTGCGCGCTGCAATGATTGGTCATGACTTTTTGGAGATTACCACGCCGATTCTGACGTGCTCTTCCCCAGAGGGCGCACGTGACTATCTCGTGCCGGCGAGAAACCACCCTGGAAAATTTTATGCGCTGCCGCAGGCGCCCCAGCAGTTCAAGCAGCTGCTGATGGCTTCGGGTTTTGACCGCTATTTTCAGATCGCACCATGTTTCCGCGATGAGGACGCAAGAGCAGACCGTTCACCGGGAGAATTTTATCAGCTTGATATGGAGATGGCATTTGCCAGTCAGGACGATGTGTTTGAGATTTTGGAGGACGTGCTTCCGCCGATTTTTGCAAAATATGGAATTTATCATGAGGCTTCCAAACCGCCGTTCCAGAGAATACCTTATCTGGAAGCGATGGAAAAATATGGTTCGGATAAGCCTGACCTGCGCATTGACCTTTTGGTACAGGATGCGACGGGTGTACTTGCAGATTGTGGTTTCGAGCCGTTTGCAGGAAATACCGTGAAGGCGGTTGTTGCAGACAACTTTACAGGGACAAGAAAACAGATTGACAAGATGTGCGCAGATATCGAAGTTGTGACTGCGCAGAAGACATATTGGTTCCGACTTGATGAAAATGGGGAGCTTGTCGGCGGCATCTCCAAATTTGTGCAAGAGAAAAAGGCAGCAGTGATTGAGGCGCTCGGACTGAAAAACGGAAGCTTTGTCGCGCTTTCCACAGGGGATCTGAGAACTGCACAGAAGACAGTAGGGGTGATCAGGAAAACACTTGCCAATACGTTTGATGGTTATATGAAGAAAGACTGCTATGAATTTTGCTGGATTGTCGACTTCCCTATGTATGAGATCGGCGAGGAGTCAGGTGAGCTGGAGTTCTGTCACAATCCATTCTCAATGCCGCAGGGTGGCGTAGAGGCGCTGGAAACGAAAGAGCCGCTTGATATTCTTGCATACCAGTATGACCTTGTGTGCAATGGCGTGGAGCTGTCATCAGGAGCCGTTCGTAACCATGCCCCGGAGATCATGGTAAAGGCATTTCAGATCGTGGGACTTGGCGAGGAGGATGTGAAAGCGAAATTCCCTGCAATGTACAACGCATTCTGCTATGGAGCACCGCCACATGCAGGCATTGCACCTGGTGTTGACCGTATGGTCATGCTGATTGCCGGCGAGGAGAGTATCCGCGAGATTATCCCGTTCCCGATGAACAAGACAGCGCAGGATGTGATGATGGGTGCACCCGCAACCGTGGACGAGAGACAGCTGCGTGATGTGCATATCCAGATTATGAAGGAAGCTGAAAAGGAATCCTAAAATGGTCTTGCCTTTTCGACATCTTTGTGGTTAAATAGTACTTGTCAGGGTGAAGCCCTGACATATGGGCGGATTCCCGAGTGGCCAAAGGGGACAGACTGTAAATCTGCTGCTTTATGCTTCGGTGGTTCGAATCCACCTCCGCCCATTTTGTGTATTAGGAATATCTGTATCATGATATTCCTTTTTAGTTTATAGGACGATTGTATGAAGGGAAAAAGGGGATCTATGAAGAGATATCTTTTTATAAGTATTGTATTTTATGTCAGTTTGATATTTTATGGCTGTGGTCATAGGGAAAAGAAAGCAGAGGAGGATGTTGTTTCGAGTCAGGAAATAACGGAGGAAGAAGGTGTATTTCTGACGAATGCAGAGGACGAGGAGATCCTTTTCAAATCTGCTGCGATCGAAGAAAAAACGCGAGAGATCTTAGCAAAACCAGACGGAGCAATAACGAAAGCAGATGTGCTTGTCATCACAGAGTTTGAGATAGACGCAGATTGTGCAGCTCCATTTAAGGATTTGCAGTGGTTTCAAAATCTTGAGCGTGTCAGGCTGCATGACTGTGGGGTTGAGAGTCTGGATGGCGTGGAAAAACTTACTGCCTTAAAGTATCTCTGGGTGAGAAATAATGACATCACAGACATTGAACCTGTGGGGGAGCTGACGGAGCTGGTGGAATTTTCCTGTGCAGGAAATCCAATCATTGATTATTCACCAGTAAGCGCATTGAAAAATTTGGAAAAACTGCAGATTGGTGATAATGGATTCTCGTATACAAATATTGATGCGATTGCTGATCTGACAAAGCTGACGAGCCTGTCTGCGCCATGGTGTGGCATTGATGACATTTCTGCGCTAAAGAATCTGACAGAGTTGAAGTATCTGAATCTGTTTCATAATCAGATTGAGGATATCAGTGCGTTGGAGAAGCTTGATAAGATAACTTATCTGAATCTTGGAATAAACAAGATTGTAGATATTGCACCACTTTCTGGTTTAATTAAGTTAACGGACATTGATTTGCGAGATAACAAGATTTCAGAGGAGGAACTAACAAGCTTTTATGAGCAGAAAAACAGCGACACATATTTTACTGTGACACAGAAAGGCAGATTGCGGGAGGATATGTCAGAGTTTACATTCCATCTGACAGCATATCGTGATATAGAACGGGGAAGTTATGCATTACAGTCTGTTGAGATCTGTGAGGGTGATACAATCCTTCAGACGATTTCTATACCAGAGCTTTCCCTGTTTGGGCAGACTGCAATCTATGACTCCATGAAGGATACACTTGGCTTTGAGCTGGAGGATGTAAATTTTGACGGGTATCAGGATATCCGCCTGTTTGACACTCCAAATGGGAATTATGCACAGGAATGGATTTACCTATTATGGAATCCGTCAGCACAAAAGTTTGAGAAGAATACACAGTTAAATGGGATAACGCTTGCCACTTTTGACCAAGAGCAGCAGCTCATATATGGGATGGAGCGTGGCAGTGCTGTTGATCATTACTTTTCGACATATCAATATATCGATGGAAACCCCGTTAAAATCCGTTATGTTGAGGAGAAAGGTATCTGGTTGGACGAAGAGCAGGTAAAAGAGTTTTGCATTGCTGCGTCTGGGAAGGAAGCATCATCATTTTATGTGGAAGATTGGTTTTATGTACATCTTATGGAGCGGAATGAACGGACAGGGGAGTTGGAGACGGTTTCTGAGGAATATGTATTTTATTGGTCAGCAGATGAGGAAAGTGAAGTGCGTGAAGAGCTGTGTGTGGATGTGTCATCGGATCTTGGACAACAGATTACAGAGGCAT
>CAMWLV010000130.1 GCA_947175175.1 uncultured Lachnospiraceae bacterium | reverse complement strand
TTTTATGCTTTGGGTGTTGACCTATTACGTAATTAGTTCCGCTTTTGTGTTACAATATATTAATCAACAGCTTTCTATGTTTTCAACAGTTAATTTTTTATTCCCATTTGAAACATTTAATAGAGACACCAAAGCAAATCAGTATAACAGCACTCATAACACCAACGGGCAATAATGCGTTCTCAATCGGCAATCCAAGAAATGCTGCTTTCATCAGCTGCATACCTTGTGTTAGCGGAAAAACACTAACAATCTTCTGCATCACGGCAGGCATAACTTCAAACGGAACTGTTATTCCCGAAAAGATCAACATCGGAAAATACAGGATACAGGCAATGACACTTGCACTTTTCATGTTTTTCGCAATCCCCCCGACCAACAGACCAATGCTCAACGTAGATACCATAGTCAACAGCCAGCTAGCCAAAAATAAGAGGAGAGAGCCATGTATCTCCAATTTCCAAAACAGCATGGCAGCAGGAAATAGTATGAGCATGGACACAACACAGTATATCACATAGATTGCAAATTCCACGAACAGCAATTTTGCCGGACTCACAGGAGTAACTTGAAAGCGCTTCAAAATTTTGCGTTCCCGGTATTCTGACACTACAAGCGGCAATCCCATCAGCCCGCCTGCGCAGATGGAAATACAGCACAATGCGCCAAAGGACTGCTCGATAAAAGTATATGCTGCCCCATCAGCAACAGGTTTTGTGCCATAGATTAAGCCTAGAATCACTAATACCACCAGTGGCATGATGACAGCAAAAATTACCATGTTCATGTTTCTGATATTGAGCTTTAGCTCATTTTTCAATAACGTTACAAACGATTTCATTCTTCCGTTACCTCCTCCCCAGACAGTGCAAGATAAGCGTCCTCAAAATTGTCACAGCCGCTGACTGCCTTTGCCTGTTCAACGGTCCCATAAAATACAGTTTTTCCTTTTTTCAGTATACAGATCGCATCACATAGAGCTTCCACCTCATCCATGAAGTGAGAGGTCAGAAAGATTGTCAGACCGTTGTCTTTTAACCCTGACAGGATTTTCCAGACATCACGCCTGGCCTTTGCGTCAAGACCAGTGGTCAGCTCGTCGAGAAATACTACCTCCGGTGCCGGAATCAAGGCAAGTACGATAAACAACCGCTGCCGTTCTCCGCCTGACAGACTTTTTACCGCATGACCAATCTTATTCCCTATGTCAAATTGTTCACAAAGCTTCCTCCAATCTGCAGGTGTTTCGTACAGACATGCAGTTTCGCCGCATAGCTCTGAGACTTTGATTTCCGGCTGGTAGTCGCCCTCCTGAAACTGGACACCGACATTTTGAAATAAGCGGCGCCTGTCTTTTTTGGGATCGCAGCCCAAGACGGATATTGTTCCGTTGTCAGCCTTTTTCGTGCCCAAGATACATTCAATTGTCGTACTCTTTCCTGCACCGTTTGCGCCAAGCAGCCCGAAAACAGTACCACGTTTTACCGATAGACTGATTTTGTCTACCACCAGCAGATTGTCATAGCTTTTTGACATCTGCTCAACTTTGATTGCAGTTTGCATCATAAAACCCTCCTTTGTTTTTTGTAAAATAAAAGTGATATACCCCTCTGTGCACAAAAAGAATACCACCAATGAAAACACTGGTGGCAAAGTGTAGGGTTTATGAATTATGAAAATAGAATCCGCATTTCATGCAGCATATCCAAAAGAGCATTGGCATTTCTCTCTGCTGCCGAAAGCGACACGATCAGCCTGTCACAGACTGAAATAATGTCATCTGTCTGTTTCGGCGTATTTAACGCAGCGCGGATATCTGTGTCAGGATTTTGAGACAATTGTTGTAGTAGCCGTAGGATTGCCTCTAAAGAATAATTTGCGCATCTCAGCGAGCGAATAACTTTTAACCGCTGTATGTCCTCGTCTGTATAAACGCGATATCCGTTCTCTTTTCGTTTGACGGTGAGCAGTCCATTCATTTCCCAATTTCGGAGCGTGTCCATCGAGAGACCGAGTAGTACTGATACGTCCTTACGTTTGAGATTGTGTGAATTCTCGGGAATGCCACCGGACAAGATCTGTTTTACAATATCAATCGCTTCTTCAGCGTTTCTCTGCTCCTGCTTTATCTGCGCTAAGTATTCCTGTGTCAGTGTGATTGCTGTGTCAAAATCGCCTGTCGCAGATATCATGATCATCTGCACAATTTTCTTCCGCAGACCATTCTGTAGTACTTCTATTTGAAATGCTAAACGGATTAACCTGCATTGCCATATATGAAAATCTGTAAATACGCGATAGCCATTTGACAGGCGTTCCGGTTTCGGTATCAATTGCAATTTTTCATATAACCGGACTGTATTGGGGTGTATTCCGATGATTGCAGCAACTTGTGCCGTTTTATATGTGATCATTGTTTCCCGCCTCCATTTATTCTCATTATCCCAATTATACCGCAGTCGAAAAGTCTGGTGTTATCCTATCAGACACTCCTTCCCTTGAAATGCAAATCCATACTTTCGAATCTGTTCTGGCGCAAAACCGCCTGCCAATAATTCTGCCTCATACTGCTTTTCGTCGATCTGCGCGTGGGCATTTGCAAGTGTGTCCTGAAGTGTCTCTTCGTCCTCGTCAGGATCGAGCACCTTAAATTCAAAGATAAATGCCTTCCCTGCCCTATCGAGTGGCTCTATCATTACGTCGTATCGCCCGTAACCGCTTTCCCTGTTTGAACGAACCTTGTATGTGTCTGCGAGATTCACTACCATTCCAAGTACAAATCCATGGTAAAATAGCGAAACATCCGCTTCGCTTTGCAAGTTTGCGCCCAAGCACAAACTTGAGCCATTAGCTGCTCCCATACGGTCACAGCATGAGGATAATCACTCTGGTTCCGCCTGTTCGGAGGGTTTCCTGCCGCTGTCAAAGGAACTGAAAGTATTGAGTTCTACCTTGTTCATAAAAGTGTTCATTTTTCTGACATTGTCATGCAACATAGCGTTGATAAACTCGTTATAATAGATTTCCGTATTACCTTCAAACCAGCCCTTTACCATATCCTCAAACATACTTGCCACTTCCATGTTCGTCAATGCCAATGTATATACTTTCCTCTTGCGCTCTCCGACACGTCTGAGATTTAATACTTTCAAATAGCCAGTTGCAAGCAGCAGACTCCACACAGCATTTGGGCTGCCATTGAGCTGGTCAAATACAATTTTCTCATCGATCTCTGCCTCAAAACTCTTCCCTTGTAAAAGTGCTTCCATCGTCTGCTTGATGTTGGGGACTCCCGTCCGTATCAGTGAGTTGACAAGCCTGTTTCCACTCGTGTCCTGCCCGCATATTTATTCGAGAAAAAGCATTCAACTGTGCTCATATTCAATGTCTTGCCAAACCGCCTTGGACGCGTGATCAACGTAACCTTGTCAGCGCATTCCCACCACTCCCTGATAAAATCTGTCTTGTCAATATAAAAGATGTGCCCTGTCCGCACTTCCTCAAAATTCTGTTATCCAAGCCCTGCCCTGTTCTCATTCATGTGCATCTCCCTTTCCATAGACTAACAATTCCATTTATAACAGTATACACAATGCGGACATATTTCACAACCCTAAGGAGCCTTGCTGTTCAACCGACATATCCTGCTATATCATCGTATCATCCCGCAGCACTTCAGCCAGATTGATTCTGCGCACCTTTCGCCAGCCAAGGGCATACGCAAGTGCCACAGAACCTAAAATAGCCAGCATAAAAACAGCAATCTGGATAAACGGAGCTTCTGCCAAAAACTCTGCTGCTTCCAGATAGCTCAGCCGCAGCATATAACCCACTGCAATAACCGCCGGCAAAAGGGTGATCAGGATTGGACGCCCTGCAATAACCATTGCTTCAATACAAAACATTTTCCTGATCTCATCCGGCGTCAATCCCACAGACATATATCGTGCAAATTCCCTTTTTCTCTGACGCACAAATCCCAGCGTATTGGAAAATACATTTCCGATACCAATGATTGCGAGCAAAACGCAGAATCCTCCAAATATCATCTGCATTCCCCATATCTGCTTATTATTTGCATCATACTCCTGAATACGATTTTCAGATTCTATCGCATATTTATCACAAATAAGCATATCTATTACACTCTGCAGCACTGCCAGACTGTCCAATGTCCCATTTTCTTCAGCAAGAACACGAACGTAAATATCGCTCTTTGCTCCACCGATTTGTCCCTTTATCTCTTTCCATAAGGAAACTGGAATAAAATGTACCAACTCATAATAGTCAAGTGATGCATACTCCTCTCTCAAAACAGGAACTTTCTCCGTGTAGGATAAAACAGGAATCTCCGCTGCCATTTCACTATTTCCTATCGCCCGTAAAATAGATGTCTTATTTTCTCCCTTCACATAAGGCATATATATATGATGTCTAAAATCTGGATTTGTCACATCACAAATCTGGTTTCGTATGATTGCACCGTTAAGCCGCGGCTCAATGCCGATCTGCTCACAGTAATCCAGAAAACTGGCATCATCCAATATCACGATTGGAACATTTACCAGCCAGCCGCCGTCCGTATGTGTCACATATAGATCAGAAGCATGGGAAAATCCGCCAAATGCCTTCATCTCCTCACTTAATTCTTCCTCTGTGACAATCCCCTTTGCCATAGCTTTCTGGTAAACGACAGCGCTTTCCACTCCGCTAAGCGCTTGTATGCTTGCTGTCTCCTCAAAGGAATCCACCTCCGTGTCCTTCACTGTGACCATAATATCCCATGCATTCTGATACCGCTCAAAATACGTCTCTCTTGTACTGATCTTTGAGGTTGCAAAAAAGCACTGCATAAGTGTAAATGCCATAAAAGAGAAGATCAGGGACAGTGACGCCGTCCGCAGAGCTTTCCGCTGTGCTTTCAGTGCCTTTCCAGCCAACTCGCCTTCCACACCAAACAAAAATGAAAGTAAGGGAGAGCTCTTTCTGCGTTTTAACTGCAGTTCACCTGTATTTTTAATCGCTTCCAGCGGTGTCAGCCTGCTTAGCTTTCTGGCAGGCAGCCACGCAGAAATCCATATTGTCAGGATTGTCACAAGCAATGTCAGCAAAAGAACTAACGGGTGATAGCCAAAAACCACATCATGCCGCCCCGCAACACCACTTGCCAACACATTTGACATGTTTAAAAGCCACCTGCTCATCACGATGCCCAGCAAATTCCCTAACACCACCGGCACAGCAGACAGCACAACCGCCTCCTGCAAAAGACATGCACGAATCTGTCTCGGTGTAGCTCCGATACTGGAAAAAATACCAAACTGATGGATCCTCGCATTCATGGATACTGCAAAGGAATTGTGTATGATAATGACAAGCGAAAGTGATGCCATTCCAGTTATCAATAAAAACAGCGGAAACAACAGCCTTGGCGCTGTATCCCGTGAATCGCGAATCAGATACATTGCCAAAAGCTCATAGTTATAAACAACTGTTTCCGGCGAAACTCCCACAAATTCCGCAATCCGTGGAGTATCCTGCAGAACATTTCTCATATCATTAAAGTATATATCAATTCCTGTTTCATTCACCACCACATCTTTCACAGCGGCAAAATTCTTTATGGATTCTATAGCTTCTTTATTTAATGTGTCGTCATTCAATATGCCGTTATCAAATTCCCATATAATTCGGCTCTGCCAGCTGCCTTCCTCCAAGACTATCCGCTCAACCTCATACTTCCATAGGTTATAGAAAAGCCCGCAGAGCAATGATAAAAGCAATGCGGAGATAAATGCTGACACCACAACAGAGATACCAGATGAACGGTTGTTTTTAATATAACCTGACGAATAATCCTTCCACATATGCATTCTACCTCCGTCCTTCATCACGGAGGATACGCCCATCCTCTATGGTTATAATACGGTCTGCCTCCAAAGCCACCTTCTCGTCATGAGTAATCAAAATACAAGTCTGCTCCAGATTGCGGTTGGAAAGTTTCAACAGATCAATAATCTCTCTGGAATTTTTCTGATCCAGATTTCCCGTCGGCTCATCCGCCAGGAGCAATGCCGGACGATAGATCAAAGAGCGCGCAATCGCAACCCTTTGCTGCTGACCGCCGGAAAGCTGGTTCGGTAAAGCCTCAAGCTTATCAGAAATCCCAAGGGAACTGACAACTTTCTCAAAATACTCTTTGCTCGGTTTCTTCTTGTCCAGGGCAAGCGGCATCAGTATGTTTTTCCGCACCGTCAACGTGGGAATGAGATTATAAAACTGATACACCAGTCCTACCTTTCTCCTGCGGAAAATTGCTGCCTGCGTCGGATTCAATTGAGAGAGGTTCGTGCCGTCTATGGTAACTGTTCCTCCTGTGGGCCTGTCTACACTTCCAAGGATATGCAATAGTGTGGACTTGCCCGAACCGGACGCTCCTATAATTGCCACAAACTCTCCCTTGCTGACTGTCAGGTCTATCCTGTCCAATGCCACTACCTGATTACTGCCGGATCCATACACCTTGCGGACTCCTTCACATGTTAAAATATTCATTTTATATTTTCCTCCTGCCATCAATGATTTGTGATCTTCACAGTTCCTATTATAGCAAACGAATATTACAACTCAGTGACAGTAAAACCGAATTTCAAAACATGCGCCGCCTGTTGGCATATTTTTGGCACGAATCGTCCCATTTTGGCGCTCAATAATCTCTTTTGCGAGCGCCAATCCGATGCCGATACCACCCTCACTGGCATTTTGCCCCCGATAAAACCGCTCAAAAAGATGTGGGATATCCTCCTTTGCAAATCCATGCCCCTCATCGTAAATCAATATTTCCGTATACAACGGATTCTGTTCATAAGAACAATAAATCGTTCCTCCCGCATTATGTTCCATGCAGTTTTTCATTAAATTGATAACCGCCTCCATTGTCCAATCCAAATCAGCTATGATCGCCATTTCCCCCAGTTCCGGAATGTCAACGGAAACATTGAATTTCATTAATAATTCCTGCAAATTATCTGCTGCGAGGACAAGGACAGTGAAAACATCAATCTCCTCCTTTTGAAGTGCCAAAGTCCCAGCATCAAGCCTGGACAGCAAAAGTAAGGCTTCCTCTAAGTGCGTAAGCCTTAAAAGCTGTTTCTGTATCTGTTCCAGATGTTTGGTGCCATATTCTTTTTTCATTGTCTGCACAGACAGGGAAATAGCAGTGATTGGTGTTTTGAGCTGATGTGCGATATTTGACAGGTTTTCCGCAAAATCATTTTTTGTCTGTACCGCTGCATCTTTTGTCTGATATAAATATGTGACTGTCTTGTAGATTTCATCTTCCAATTTAGAAAACATATCTTCCCCGGAACTGGACAAAATGACGGCTTTTCCCATATTGACCTGCTCCAAATACTCCGCCAGAGCCTGAATACGTGCAGCCTCCGTTTTATTTCGATACAAAAATGCAGCGGCAAATAGAAAAACGCCTGTCAGAAATCCTATCATCACAAACAAAGCATGATATTGATAATCTGCATTCAGAAAATCAGAACTGCGATACCCCAATTCAGACAAAATATTCCGCCCCACTATGCCATCTGAATTTCCGTTTGTATATTCCTTTAACGCAGCAGCAATGATTTGTTCTGCTTCTGGCTCCTGCTCCAGCACCTCCCCACAGACAGCATTCAACAGGTCATATTGCAATTTACCATAATGACAGGACACCAACATTACTGCAAGGGCGGAAGCAACGATACTGACAGACAGTACCAGGCTTAAAGTGATTACCAGGTTTTTCCGCCCACTCATATCGTATCCTCCATACGGTAACCCACACTTCTTACTGTTTTCAGACAGGGCGGCTGGTGCAGTTTGTCCCGCAGGCGTTTGACTGTAACGGTCAGTGTATTGTTATTCACATAGTTTCCGTTCATATCCCACACCTGCTCTAAAATTCTTTCTCTGGTGACAGTCTTTCCTTTATTCTGCATTAAATACAACAGCAGCTGATACTCCGCCAGGCTCAGGCTCACCTCCTCCGACTGGCAGGAAACCAGCCTGCGGTTTAAGTCAATCGAAATTCCATCGCAGGAGAGATACTGTTCTGCTATGTTTCCCGTTCTCCGAAGCAGTGCCTGGATTCTGGAATACAACACTTCCAATTCAAAGGGCTTCACCACATAATCATCTGCACCGCTTCGAAAGCCCGCGACAATATTGCTTGAATCATCGCGAACTGTGAGAAAAATAATCGGCAGCTCCTTCCAGTTGCTGCGAATCCATTGGCATAAACCGTCCCCATGTCCATCTGGCATATTCCAGTCCAGCAAAACGATTGTCGGCACATGGACTTTCAACGCCTGCATAACTGCTGCAAGGGTATCACAGACCGTTACCTTAAAGTTTTTCTGTTCCAGATATTCCTTCACAATACACGCAATATGAGCGTCATCCTCAGCATAATACAATTCAATCATCTTCTCCTACCTCGTTACTGTTCACTCCGTTCCAGTAACAAGTAAAAATCCATGCAAAATTTGCTTCGCAAATGGATTTTTACCTGCTGGCTGCACGTTTTCTCACGGACTTAGCAGTAAATGCTAAGTCCTGGTGTGAACAGTAACCCTACCTCATCTTTTTATGTATTTTCTCGAAAAATATAGTAAATATGTGTATTTTTACCTATAATTATAGCAAGAAAAAGTTACAGTATTGTGACGAGTTAAAAAAATTCCATTCTGACCTTCTTCCTTCGATCTTCCTGAAATGACATCTTGTATTCTCCCTACTCAAAGACTTCTTCTTCCTCTAAATTACCATTTTCATCATAATAAGACCATTTTCCGACTTCCTTTCCATTTTTATAATCGCCCTCTGCCGCGATTTGACCATCTTCATGATAATCCGTCCAATGGCCATTCTCGAGTCCATTGTCATATAATCCTGTTGATGCGATATTGCCATTCCTGTAATATTCTGTAAATAATCCGTCCCGAATCCATCTTGTTCTATCATCAGATATCTTTCGTGAGTACCTAAAATGAACCTCACCTGTTTCGTATGGAACTTCTGCAATATACAACATATCGTCTTTCTCCATAATACTTCTCCTTCACAGCTCTTGATTACTGAAACCTAATCCAACACTTCACCTACATGTATGTTTCCTCAATTAATTTGTATTTTTCGATTCATGATCAGTGATAGAAATTCATCAAAACTGTCCGCAGCCTTTTCCACCTCCTCAAGCTCCGGATCTGAACCTCTGACCACTGCTCCGTCACATATACGAATCGCCCAATAGGAATAGCCGACATCTACGGACAACTTGATTGGAATATCTATCCCCCTCGTGTTCTTTACGCATAGGGATCAATCATTTAAAAGCAGCATTATTTCTTATTCAGATTAAAAGGATCAATAAATTCTGACCATACATCTTCCCGTGAACCTGCTGCAAACTCTCCGCAATTGATATCCAGCACTGTCCGTATAGGCTGGATCAGCGAGTCCTCATATTGCGTCCGCCACTGAATATACGGCTGGATCCTGCCGTTACCGTCAACGCCGTCAATCGTATCCCCGCTCTTTACGGCGAACTCACTCTGAAACTGGTAATCCGCAATATTATACACGTATTCCACGACATGATTCGGATCCATTCCATGAAAATGCAGCTGCACATCTGCGGCACCGAATGCATAAAATCCAAGCGTATCCACTATCATGTCCCCGGAGTTGTTGATCCTGAAAAAGCGTGCGTTGACTGCCGTGCGGATAAAGTTCTGCGCCATGCCATACTGTCTGCCGTCACAAAAATACTCTGGTAACGTGAGCTTTCCGCTGTGGGGAACATAAATCGCCCTGCAATCCGGATAGCACTCGAGAGCCGCTTCAATCTGCGCCAGAAACAGCTCTGCCTGCTGCTTATAGTGAAGTGCACCAGATAACATTCCGAAAGCGCTGACGGAATACTTGCAAGTATTCATAAGCTCCTCGCCGTTCTTCACATCCCAGAACTGGCTGCGCGTCAAGTCATCAAGCTCGATTGAAAACTCATACGGGCCTATGTAACTCGCAAGCACAGGTATGGGTTTCGGAGAATCCTGAAACTCCGCCTTGAATTTCTCCACCGCATACGACGGCTGTTCGGGATTGTCGCTGATGTTGCCCACAGTGCCCACAAGCTTTTCGAGCGCCGCCTGCAGGTTCGCAGGATCAGCTTGCTTTGGCTTCTCTGTGAATAAAAGCTGTGCCATTAGAAGCTGCTGCTCCGGGGCTTTCTCGTTCAGATTCTGGTCAAGTACTTTATCGTTTTTATTGCTCATAGTTTTCCTCCTTCAATCACATGTTCCATTTTATGAATAATTGCTTCACAATTTCCATACGTCAGCTTCACCGGATATTATCACTATACCACTTGTTGCTGTCGCTCTCAAAGCCGTAATAAACTTCGTCAACAAGCCATCTTCCATCAACATCTCTTATCACAAAATGTATTTTTATAAAAGTCGTCTTTATCTTCTTTCATCTGCACAAGCTTTTCCGCTCTTTTTAGAAGCTTGTCAGCAAATTCTGTAAATTCGATTGCAAGCGATTTTTCGGCACATTCCTTTGCCTTCACAAATTCACCTGCCGCCATATACACTCTGCCCAGATCAACATATCGATTGCGGACACAGTACTGCTCACAAAGCTCAGGCGTATCGCAGTAATCGATACAGAATGTAAGACAGTCAATCGCATCCTGGATCAGCTCGGGAGTAGCATACTCCTCATTCTCAACAATTTCCTCGAGTGTGGTATAGTACCCCCAATGAACATCATAAGAATCAGGCTGCAGTCCGATTGCCTTGTGATAATATTTCGGACCGTTTATATTGTCCGTGTACATCATAATTTTGCAGCCGAGCAGAACACAATGCCTGGACAATGCACATTTTTCTTCCTCAGACATAACTAACCCCTCATATCTGGCAAGTATCTCATCTGCGTCGGCAACGTAATCCTCTTCGTCTGTCGCACCCTCAAAATCACAGTTTTTGTACTTGTTAAAAAAGTTGTTAAAATCCTCTTCCATTTTTTGAATATCAATTGCCATATTCTCATTCCTTTCTTTGTCTAAATCACACATATTTCTTTTGCAAACTTCTTGTTTCATTGTCAATTCTTCTGTTCTCATTATCTGTGAATGAAATATCCAATTCTTTAATCAAAACCAGACAATTGCAATTTACTATAATCAATATTTGTATTCTCCAAGTATTCCATTGGAAGTAAATCATGTTTTACAGTAATGACCATCCCTCTGTCCTTTGCAAGCATCGCGAGGGCTACACTATCACAGGCAAAAAATTTTTCCAAATAGTTTCCATTCCTCCTCATTCTTGCAACATGATGCTTTGGCATATATTCCAATCCTTTGTCAAATTTCGCTTCGTCACGTTCAATGATTTCCCTATATGCACGCACATGTCCCTCGAAATACTGCTTTATTTCTTGTTTCCTTTTATTGTCATCTAATACTCATTCCAGATACCTTTTCAATTCCTCAACTAATCGATACACTGTAGTCCCTGGATCACATTCTGAAGGTCTATACTCACCCTTCTCAAACTCAGCCATCCTGCGTTTTGCATATTTTATTGCAGTATTTACCCCATCATACAAATCTACCATTTCGTATATATTTTCATAATTCTTTTGATATGTCCCATTGCCTAAATTCTTCTGCTTGAAAAGTTCATCTAACTTTTCATTCCATTGATGTCTATGCAATGCAGAATCGTTATAATTGAAATGTAGATACAACCAGTACTCAAAAGACTGATTACTCCATGCTATATTGTAACCTTTCTCTGTTCCTTCTTTTACTGCTTTATCAAAATCTTCAAAATCATCCTTGTCAAAAACAACCCAGACATTTTGATACATAATTTTTGCATCTTTTACAATCCGTCCGGTAACTTCAACCAGTTTATTGGTAGAACAGCCCTCTCCATGTATATCAATGACAGGCTGTTCAACAATGTCAACTATACCTCCTACCTTCTCTTTAATAAGTTTTTGTAACCCTTTGAAATATAAGGGTTCTGTGCGCTCGCCCTCTGTCACAATTAGAAATGAATTAGCCTTGGGGGTTTTGTATTCATGCTGTCTTTGTTTTCTAGTTTCTCGCCGTTTTTTAAACAAATCATCTGATCCCATTTACTTACCTTCTTTCATACTAAATTCTTTCAGTAATGGAATTCCCCCATATACTCCTGCTAAATAATCTTTTTCAAATGAAGCATCAGACCTGACTTTAAAATCCGATAATGCCGACAATTCTGAATACCCAAATTCATCTTTTTGCACAAACCAAATCTGATCTCTCCTAAAAAACTTTTTGTCCAGCAATGTTGTATCATGTGTTGTATAGATTAATTGGGCTTTCGAATTACTATCATAAAATAAATCAATGATAAACTTTAATAATAGTGGGTGCAGTTTAATATTCAATTCATCAACAAACATCGATTTATCATTATGGATTGCCGCTCGTGCATAAATATAAAGCATAATACTTTTAATAGTGCCTTCCGATTCAAAATACAAATTTAATGGATATACTTTTTCATTTTTTCCTTTATGAAATGTTATT
>CAMWLV010000129.1 GCA_947175175.1 uncultured Lachnospiraceae bacterium | reverse complement strand
TTGCGGGGGCAGAGCTCGCTGTCATCTGATTCATGGCTTCTGCAAAAGCACTGATCTGCAGGGATGTGATGTCTCCTCTGGAGTATTCTCCGGTTCCGCCATTTCCCATCATAAGGTCCGTGATAATCTTGGCATCATCATTCTTAAGAACAAGCATATTCGTACCGAACAATCCCTCTGTGTACTGCACGCGCACCAGAATACAGGAATTTTCATAATCTTCTAAAATGTCATTTTTGTGTGCAAGAGTGACATGTGGCGTTGTAATGGTGATTGGCTGCCCCAGCATTAAGTTCATTGCTGTGGCTGAGGATCCAATAGATATGTTGGAGATTTCACCGATTACATCTGCCTCCTCTTTTGAAAAAAAATCCATGGCAGACTCCTTCTTCGTTTATAACTTGTGTTGAATAATATCATTTTACAAAATTTTTTTATTTTTGTCTATAAGAGTTGGTTATTTTTTAAAAAAATCGTAATATTATTGTTCTGTGGAATTTGTTTTCAGTAATTGACAGTAAGTTAAAAAAATGATACAATGACTGTTAATTTGTTTTAAAACAATAAGAATTTATCGGACTGTAAGGAACAGTTCCTAAGGATTATATGAAGTTTGGAAGAAGGTCACTTTCAAACTATTGATTGGTTTGCATGCCAGAGCACGCAAGGGGTATAATTATGAATAAAAGAAATAAAAAGAATACCAGAATGATTGCCTTGCTGGTTTTGTTGATCTTAATATTGTTGGCAGAGATTTTTGTATGGATATGGGGTGCCCATAAGAGACGTAGTGAGGAGGACAGGGAAGAGATTGAATCTACGGAGGTCAGCAGTTCTACTGAGGAGGAAACGGAGCAGGAAAGCACAGAGGAAGAGGTTTATTACCCTGAACCAAAATATCAATTTCAGACAGAGGAGATCGTCGTGGAAGTTCCCGGTATTTCAAGGGAATATACAGTGGCGTGGGTGAGCGACTTACATATGGTGACAGACCACGAAATATCGGATGATATTTTGTCTGAGGATCTGGATGCAGTTAAGATAAGGTATGACTTTTTCCAGACAGCCGATGGTGTACATGGAGAAGATTTACTGCCAGAAGTAATTGATTTCTTGAATTATGGAATGTACGATGGGATTATCTTTGGCGGTGATATGCTTGATTACTGTAGTGTTTCTAATATGGAGCTGCTCAAATCTGAGTTTGACCGGCTGAACAAAAAAATTCCTGTACTTTATATCCGCGCTGACCACGATTATGGTTTCTGGTATGGCGGAGACGGGTTTACGGAGACGGATGCAGAGAATATGCATAAAGAGATGGATGACGGGGATGACCTGACTACGAAATACCTTGATTTCGGGGAGTTTATCATTCTTGGCGTAAACCGTTCGACAAAGGATATGTTTCCAGAACAGTACAGTATCTTGGATGAAATGTTTGCAAATGCTGCATCGGAGGGGAAACCAGTTATTGTTGCAACACTTGTTCCATATGCGTCAAAGATTGATGACACCAATGAGGTGACTCTTTATGACAGGTCTATGGAGATCATAAATAAGATTTATTATTGGGGTGGCGGAAATTATGTACCAAATGATGTAACGACAAATTTCCTTGACAAGATTTACAGGGAAGACACAAATGTAGTTGAAGTGTTGGCTGGTCATCTGCATGCTGGATGGGATGGAAAATTGACAGAACAGGTCAGGCAGCATATCTTGGCAGTATTGGAGTGATCAGATTTGTTCCGGAGGATGAGGGAGACGAATGAAGAAATTAAGGATATTGGTTTTCGCGAGTGTTCTCTGTATTTTTTACTGCAGCAGTGTCTGTGCAGCAGAACTGGAAACTGCAGGACCAGGGTTTAGTGAAAAAGTGGAAGAAGAAGGGACAGAGGAAACGGAAACCACGGCAGCAGAAGGTTCAGAAATTTCACAGGAAAATGACACAAGTGTTATTATTCCGATGGATGATGCTTTTGCATTGAAGCTCGGTGTGAGTGATATGCATATGCAAAATCCATATAATGATTTTAAAAATCTAAAACTGCCAGCACAGATTACACGGCAGGGAGATTATTATTTTATTGTCGATACATACAATGATCAGGTGTTGTATGCATCGGATCTATGGAAGCCTATTAGGGAATGGCGTGTGATGGACAGAAAGCTCAACAGGCCTCATGCGATTGCCAGTGACGGGTCAATGTATCTGGTCGTGGACACGGACAACAACAGGGTGCTCTGCTATGAATATGTCAATGGCCGTTTCCAGAATACGCAGCGGTTTGATGATGTCGGGACGAGACCACATTATATACAGTACGATGCAGTGACGGAGTCCTTTTTCGTGTGGAGCTCTGTGACAGGCGATATGTATATTATCAAAAAGGAATCAGTTAATAACCAAATGTATATTCAGGAAATCCGCCATATCTATGAGCTTGATGGATTCTATGTGCGGTCCTTTCGTATCGAGGGAAATGAAGTCCTTTTTCCATCGGGAAATAATGGATATATGATCGTGGCAGATAAAGATACACTTCAAGTGAAGGAACGTTATCCGGTTCCCATGGAAATATCGGGAATGGCTTTTGCAAAAAAAATAGGAAGTTATTATTATATGACAATTTCGACGGATGAAAAATTGAACCATGAAAATGCCAAGATGATACGCACATCGGATCTGCAGTCCCTTTCGCTTGGATTGTATGAAGATGTGACGGGGTATTTTAAGGATATGCGGGTGCCATATTATATTGACTATATTAATGGTTCTTACTATGTGACCAGCCATGAAAGCCAGAAATGTGTGTACATGTTCAATGTTGCAGAAGATGTGATCAAAGATGTACAGACAGTGCATTAAGGCATCTATAAAAAGCTCTGCTTGAAAGCGGAGCTTTTTTATATTTTATGGAAATAGATGTTTACAAGAAAGTATAAAGTGTAGTAATGTTAAATAATAAAGTTGGAATGATGGTTCCATAGGAAATATTTGTGAAAGGAAAAGGGAATCTTTAAAAATGATTGAGAACGAACTTTTTGATGTACTAAGAGAACATGGACAGGAGCACATTATCGAGGCATACAAAAAGCTTGATGAAACAGGTAAGGAAAAGCTTGCCGCGCAGGTAGAAAAGATTGATTGGTCAATCGTGGAAAAAGCGTGCAATTTCAAAGCAGGGCATGAGGAGTTTGCGCAGGAGAGAGGAAAGCTTGAACCATTGTCAGCGCTTGAAGTGTCTGAGATTGAGAAAAATAAGGCAAAATATGAAAAAATCGGTCTGGATGCGATCATGGCTGGAAAAGTCGGCGCTGTGCTCCTTGCAGGCGGTCAGGGTACTCGGCTCGGCTCAGATGGACCAAAGGGAAAATATAATATTGGACTTACAAAAGATGTCTATATATTTGAGCGTTTAATTCGTAATCTGCAGGATGTCACAGACAAGGCAGGCTGCTTTGTACCACTATATGTCATGACAAGTGATAAAAATAACGATGAGACGATTGCCTTTTTTGAGGAAAAGAACTATTTTGGCTATCCAAAAGATTTTGTTAAATTTTTTAAACAGGAAATGGCTCCTTCTGTTGATTTTAATGGAAAACTCTATATGGAAGCTGTGGATTCTCTGTCGCTGTCGCCAAATGGTAACGGCGGATGGTTCTATTCTATGGCTGTGACAGGCGTGTTGGAAGATGTCAAGGCAAGAGGGGTTGAGTGGTTAAATATCTTTGCAGTGGATAATGTGCTGCAGAGAATTGCAGACCCAGTTTTTGTCGGAGCGACACTTGACTCGGGATGTGTCAGTGGTGCGAAGGTGGTCAGAAAGGCTGAGCCAATGGAAAAAATCGGAGTTCTTTGTCTGGAGGATGGCAGGCCATCTATTGTGGAGTATTATGAGATGACGGAGGAGATTATTCATTCAAGAGAAGCAAACGGCGATCTCTCTTATAATTTCGGTGTTATTCTTAATTATCTGTTCCGTGTGGATCAGCTAGAGAAAATCATGAACGAGAAGATGCCAGTGCATGTCGTGGAAAAGAAAATTCCTTATATCAACGACAACGGTGAGGTGATCAAGCCCGAGACACCAAACGGATATAAATTTGAATTGTTGGTGCTTGACATGATTTATTTATTTGAGAATTGTCTGTCCTATGAGGTTGTCAGGGATTATGAGTTTGCGCCGATCAAAAATAAGACAGGTGTTGATTCCGTGGAAAGTGCACGGGCGCTTTTACAGAAAAACGGTGTAGAATTATGATAAAGAATGTGATATTTGACATTGGAAATGTGCTTGTAGATTTCCGGTGGCGTGTGCTGATGGAGGACTTAAAGCTTCCTAAGGAAACACAGGCGATTTTTGAAAAGACAGTGTTTGGCAGCCGTTGGTGGGGTGAGCTTGACCACGGTATGTACGACGAGTCCGAGATACTAAAGAATTTCCGCGAGGACAACATGGAGCATCTTGATGAATTCAATCTTGTGTGGGACAACCGCGATAAGCTGGTGAAGCCGTATGCGTATGCGGTGCAGTGGATTGATCAATTAAAAGCTTTGGACTTAAAAGTGTATTTGTTGTCAAATTATCCGAAAGACATCTTCACACTCCATGCGGAGTGTGGATGTTTTCCGTTTCTTGACAAAGTGGATGGAAAGGTGGTTTCAGCGTTTGTCAAGATGATCAAGCCGAATGCTGATATTTATGAATATCTTCTGAAAGAATACGATCTGGAGGCTGCTGAGAGTGTCTTTATCGACGACAGAGAGGAGAACATCGAGACCGCAAGGAAGCTTGGCATGAAGGGGATAGTGTTTCAGAGTTATGAACAGGCTTGCAATCAGCTGGGAGAACTGATTGCAAATAAAGAGATGGAAATATAAAACTTTAGGATGGTTCAGAAGAGAATTTCGCAAAGCTGGCTTATGAATATTATCATGATCAGATAAAAACAGCCTCGGGGGAAATTATGAAACGATTTTTTATGTTGCTATCATGTATGTGTTTCCTTCTGTGTTCTTGTGGTAAAAACGATAAACATTATTATTACATGGAGGAAGAAATTACATCTTTTGTGCAGGAGCATGAGGAGGAACTGCGCAAGCAGATAGAAAACGCAGGACAGGATGACACAATCAAAGAATTTGATGGAATACAGAGAGTGGAAGACCGACGTGATTCATGGGGCGTTGTCTATTATGAATATGATGTTTCTGGTCTTATGTCTTCAAGTCTTCAGGTAGGTTTTTATTATTCTGAAGAGGATGCGCCGTCCTCCCATGGCGGGGCATCGTGGGCAGGAGGCTATGGCTGGTCGGAGGTTTCGACACAGAAGGAAAATCTGTGGCGGTATGAAGAGGATAACGGTGATAATTATCTGATTACCAGAAAGATCTGTGATAACTTTTATTATGTAGCTGCCGCGAATTAAAATTTAAATTGGTGCGAATACTATGGAGAGTGTGTTATGCTGTATGTTAAAAGGCTTACTTTTTTGAAAGAGTATGAAAATGGCTTGATGGTGTATTGAATTAGAGGACTATCTGTAAAGAAAGAGTCTGTATTATTGTTTTAAAGAGGTTCATACATATACAGAGAAAGAATTTGAACAGTTTTTGAATGAAAATTATGTTATATTATATTTAACTAAAAACCATACTGATTTTCAAAAGTTAGATGAAAATCAGTATGGTTTTTGATATACTTATTATGTATATAATTGTAAAAAAATTGGAGGCAAAGTATGAGATTTGTAATACAACGCGTATGTGAGGCAAGTGTCTCTGTGGATGGAGTAGTGATTGGGCAGATTGGGCATGGACTTTTGGTGTTTGTGGGTGTGGCTGACAGTGATAACAGACAGATTGCGGATAAGATGGTTGATAAGCTGACAAAGCTGCGTATTTTCGATGATGCAGATGGAAAGACGAATTTGTCCATCGCGGATGCGGGGGGTGAATTTTTGGTTATTTCACAGTTTACATTGTATGCGGACTGCAGAAAAGGCAACAGACCTTCCTTTACGTTGGCTGGAAAGCCTGATTGGGCAAATGAATTGTATGAATATATCATCAGTGAAATCAGAAAAAAGGCTTTTCATGTGGAGCATGGTTCGTTCGGGTCGGAGATGAAGGTGTCGCTTTTGAATGATGGTCCGTTTACGATTTTGTTGGATTCGGATGAGATTGTGAAGTAACAGGAGCAGTGGTTTAGAAGGGTGTGATGGTCAGGCATGTTTACGACTAGATTCTCTGAATGGACATTACAAAATATTTTTATCAGAATGATTGTGTCGTTGGCAATTGGAATTGTGATCGGTATCGACAGAGGCGCGAAGCGGCGCGGCGGCGGTGCGCGGACAACGATTACTGTATGTCTTGGCGCGTCGATGGTCATGCTTTTGGAGCAGTACCTTGAAGTGCTTTATCCAGAGCGGCTTGACATCTCAAGAATTGCCGCGCAGGTGATCAGCGGTGTCGGTTTTCTGGGAGCAGGCTCGATTCTGGTGTCGGGGCATCAGATCAAGGGACTGACTTCTGCAGCGAGTATATGGACCTGTGCCTGCATTGGTCTTGCAGTGGGGATTGGATTTGTTGACGGCGCAGTGTTCCTCACGGCAATATGGCTTGTGGGTGTCCATTTGGTTCCTTATATTGAAGAAAGGGTTTATAAGCATTCGCGGTATATGACACTTTATGTGGAGGTCGAGGACGGCAAGACAATTACAAATGTGTCTAGGCAGTTAAAAGAGAATAACTGTTTCGTGGACAGCTTTTACGTGGATAAGCCCAAGGCGAAGGGGCAGCATTTTCAGATCGTTGTTACTTTACGGATACAGAGGAAGATGAATAGAGAGGAGTTTCTACGCTCTCTACAGAGATTGAAGGGCGTTATGTCTGTGGATGAGATATAAGAAATGGAACAGCATTTGTGGATAAATGTTCGTCTGAAGAGAATAAAATCGCAGGCGTAAGAGGAAAAGGTATACAGGGAGAATAAGTTTGAAAGAAGGTCACTTTCAAACTATTGATTGGTATGCGTGCCGGAGCACGCAAGGGGTATAAATTATGGAAGAAATGAATCACGGCTACTTCGAGGAAGCATTGTCGAATTTTACAAAAGATTTTGCATATGGCGGCGCAATCAGGCATCTGGTGGATCATGGCTACACAGTGGACAGAATCATTAAAGAATTTAACTATCCGATTTCGCGTGAGTCCATTGAGAAGATTGTGAATCAATATTTGGCACAGAAAAAGTGAAAAAATATGGGAGGTATTACGATGGCGCTGACACAGTTTCAGAAGCTTGAATTGAACAAACGGGTGGACAGGATTTTTCATGCGCCCTCCAATGCACCGGCTAATGGGCATCAGCCGGAGATTGCATTTGTGACAGACATGTCAGGTGATATGGAATCGGTGCACAGTTCTGTAAAAGATGCTGTAGCGTCGTTGAAGGCGCACGACAAGATGTTTCAGAATATGCGCAGCAATATGGTGTACTGGGATAGCGATAAAATAACTTCAAAAGTGACACCAATGTCATTTATTCTTATGGGAAAAGCATTTGACAATGCTTTAACATTTGACGACAGTAAAATAGTGGGTAATCTGAATGAAGATGTGGATAAGTTCTTGAATTTCGAGGAGCTTTGTGCATATCTAAAGCTGTATCATGCCAGATGCCGGTGTATTCTTGTCTTTGTTGACTGCAGTTATGAGGAATTGGAAATGCAGGAGTTCTACATCACCGATACAGACAAGGCAAAGCAGCAGCTCAATCCGTTTTTAAAATATAGGTTGTTGATCATTACAAAGGATAAGATGATGACAGGAAGTGAACTGATGATGAGACTGATTAAAGACAATAAAAGTATAACGGAAAGATAAGTTCTGTTTCATATCCTTCTTTTTTCTGATATAATGATAAAATAAAAATGAAGGGAGTATATAAATGGGACAGAACGAAAAAAGTGAGTATAAGGAGTATTCAACAAATGTATTGATCAGGCGGTTTCTTCCATATTTTAAGCCATACCGAAGAACGCTGTATGCGGATTTATTCTGTGCGGCATTGACTACAGTGTGCGAGATCGTGCTTCCGTTGATTATCCGTCAGATTACGAACACTGCGCTCGTGGATGTAGCACTGATGACGGCGCGTATGGTGATCGGACTGGCTCTGGTATATTTTATGCTGCGGATTATCGATGCGCTCGCAAATTATTATATGGCGGACATGGGGCATGTGATGGGCGCAAAGATCGAGACGGACATGCGCCGCGATGCCTATGCGCATTTACAGCTGTTATCTAACACGTATTTTAACAATACAAAGGTCGGTCAGATTATGGGCCGGATCACAAATGACTTATTTGAAGTGACGGAGTTTGCACACCACTGCCCAGAGGAATTTTTCATCGCGGCGATTAAGATCGTGATTTCATTTATCATTTTGGCACAGGTCAATCTGCCGTTGACTCTGATGATTTTTGTATTTGTGCCGGTTATGACGATCGTGTGCCGTATTATCAACAAGAGAATGCGTAAAACGTTCAGTGAACAGCGGCATCAAATCGGTGAACTGAATGCGAAAATAGAGGACAGTTTATTAGGGCAAAAGGTTGTTAAAGCGTTCACAAATGAGATGCTGGAATCCGAGAAATTCGAGGAGGGCAACCAGGAATTTCTGCGGATAAAGACACATGCATATATGTTGATGGGAATGTTCAGCACTTCCACGAGAGTGTTTGACGGGTTGATGTATCTCACGATTATCATTGGCGGCGGATATTTCCTGATGGACGGAAAGATTCTTCCTGGTGATATGGTAGCATATGTCATGTATGTGTCCACTTTGATTGCGACGATTCGCAGAATCATAGAGTTTGCAGAGCAGTTCCAGCGCGGTATTACAGGGATTGAGCGTTTTCTGCAGATCATGGACGCCGATATTGAGATTTTCGATGAGGATGACGCAGTGGATATCGTCAATCCAAAGGGAGAGATCGTGTTTCACGATGTCAGCTTTGAATACCCGGACGACCACAACAAGGTGTTTGCAAATCTCAATCTACAGATTCATGCGGGGGAAAAACTTGCTATTGTGGGACCTTCCGGCGGAGGGAAGACGACACTGTGCAATTTGATACCGCGTTTTTATGATGTATCCTGCGGAGAAATTACACTGGATGGAAAAAATATCAGAAAGCTGACTTTAAAGAGTCTCCGCCAGAGTATCGGAGTGGTTCAGCAGGAGGTTTATCTTTTTTCGGGAACTGTATATGACAATATCGCGTATGGAAAGCCGGGTGCTACATATGGGGAGGTTATGGAGGCTGCAAAACGCGCGGGTGCAGACGAATTTATCCAGAACCTGAAGGATAAATATGACACGTATGTCGGTGAGCGTGGCGTGAAGCTTTCCGGCGGTCAAAAGCAACGAATCAGCATTGCAAGGGTATTTTTGAAGAATCCGCCGATACTAATTCTTGACGAAGCGACTTCGGCATTGGATAATGAAAGTGAATATGCGGTCGCAAAGTCTTTGAATGAGTTGGCAAAGGGGCGCACCACACTTACGATTGCCCACAGGCTTTCGAGCATCAGAAATTCAGACAGGATCTTGGTGTTGACAGACGAAGGAATCGTGGAAGAGGGCAATCATGAAGAACTGATGGAGCTTGGCGGGATTTATCATCATTTTTATATGATGGCCAATGAGATCAAGTAAAGAACAGATCGTGAGACTTGAATCTGCTTGAAGAAAATGATACGATGAAGTCATCATAAAAATAAAAGGGAGAAAAGGAAATTCATGGCACAATTAGAAAAAGAATTAGATGAAGCAGTTCAGAAAGAAACAGAGACCAAAACATCATTAGAAATAGAATCGGAAAACACAGATGAGCAGCAGGAGAGTACATCCAGTTCTGATGCATTTGACATCACTAGGAAATTTAAGCATAATCAGAACCAAATTTCCAGTCAGAGACGGGCGGGAAAGGAGCCGCAGCAGGAAAGTGAGATTTCAAAAAAGCGGGAGCTGGTGGGTGTGACAGACAAAAAGGTCGAGACAAAGCGAATTTTGTTTTTCTTGGCGCTATGTTTTGGTGTGGCATGGGTTTCAGAGATTTTTGCAGTCATTCCGATGTATCAAAGCGGAGATGTTGATGTTGTAAAGGAGGCATCAAATATGCTCTCACAGCTGATGCTCACACCGGCATTGGCGGCATTAGTGGTGCGGATTGGAACGAGGGAAGGACTTGCAAAGTCCGGTTTTCAATTTAATTTTTTTGAGCACAAAGTTTTGTTTCTGTTTGGCTGGTTCGGAACGACAGTACTTACATTCTTGGGCGCGGTGATCTATTTCCTAGTTTTCAGGGATAATTTTGATCCAAATATGACAAACTTTGTCGCGTATAGCGAGAGTATGGCAGATACAGGTACACAGATCGATGCTGTGAATATAGTGGCTGCTTACAAAACAGATTTGCTTATCAAGGTGTTTACGGCAGCAGTACTTGATATGATCAATAGTTTTGGGGAGGAATGGGGGTTCCGCGCATATCTGCTTCCAAAGCTTTACCGGAAGTTCGGTGCGGTTCCGGCAATGCTCATAAGCGGTCTTGTATCTGGTCTGTGGTATGCACCACTTGTTGCAGTCGGATATTACTATGGTATTGGTAATGCGGGATTTCCGGTTGTGAATATCATTGCAATGTGCATCTTCAGTATGGTTACAGGTGTCATATATTCTTACTTGTGCCTGCGCACGGGGAGTATTTTCCCCGCAGTGTTTGCGCACAGCGCAGTCAATGTAATGATGTCACAGGCAGCGCTCTTTACCTTTGATGGAGGCAATTTATTTGTTGGACCATCGCCTACTGGAATCTTGTCAGGATTGCCGTTTATCGCAACAGCAGTGGTATGTTTGGTTCTTATGCACAAAAATCCAGTCAAGCCGAGTGGGGAATAGCAATTATTCCCTTTATTTTTATGCACAGACCCGTGCAGATGAGATATGCCACTAATTCGGCGCACGAGTCGCGCGGCGAGTAGGGGAAAGGCTTTTCCCCTACTCGATTATTGGTATCAGTTTGTCAGTATGTAAAATATGGTTAATCAGCCAGCCGAGCAGAAATTCTAACAGCTCCTGCAGATATTCCTGAGGGTTTTCATCGACCTGGTCGAGATTGATATTTTCAAGCTTGTCGATAAATGCTTCATGTGCGCGCTTCTGTGCGCCCAGCCCATCATAGTTGATACCCTCCATATATTCTTCCTCGTCGGCGAAATGCTCTTTGGTATAGTCTTTGAGTTCATTTAAGATTTGAATAATGCTGTCATAACCAGAGAGTGCGTCAAAAGATTTCACCAGCTGGTTGGCCTTGTCGACAATGTGGAACAGTTCCTTGTGCTCGGCGTCGACCAGATCAATGCCAGTCAGATATTCGTCGGTGAACTCACATGGATTTTCACGCACCATCCACTCCTCGAGCGGTGGAAGTTTGCCGATCAGGATATCACTGCTGAGGATATGGCGATACAGCCATTTGGCAAGGAATTTCACCAGCTCGGTGAGCAGGCGCTGCTGTTCGTCCTCATTGTCGATGTTGACAAACTCATACTCCCGTATCTTATCGCGGAAAAATGCATGCTGTGTGCGCTGGCGTATCAGTTCCGGATCACGGATCTGTACCATATACTCTTCCTCGTGGGTAAAATGCGTCTCCGCATATTCATCAAGCTCCTCGAGAATATTTTTCAGCTCCTGATAATAGTCGCTGTGGTAATTCGTACATGCCAAATTATAGGCTTTTGAGAGCAGTGCAAAAAGATTTCGGTGCTCGTTATCTATCGTTTCAATACCAGTAATGCAGTCCTGTGTGAATTCAAATGTCATTTTCATCATCCTCTCCTGTTCTATATTTGTGTTTATATGTGCGCCATTTTCCGCTCGCCGAATTTGCAAGCATACTCTTCTCGCTAACGCTCATTATATCATATAATTGTGGTTTGTGGTTATATTTTTTCATTTTTGTCCTCAGGAACAAATGCCCCAGATACAGATAGCATAAGGATATCTTTTTTGGAATAGAAAAGGTTAAATATTTATTGACAGTGACACGATGTCGTACTTTATACTAAGGAACTGTAAAGAAATAATTTTACAGTTCCTTAGATTCAGGAGGTGAGAAAATGAATTATATGACAATTGGAGAAGTCTCTTCTACGTTTCAAATCTTAACCAGAATGCTTCGATATTATGAGAAGTCAGGACTAATTGAAAGTACACGAAAGGAGGGTTATGCTTATTGACCTGTACTCTCGAAGAAATATCCTGCGCAATCTGTATCAGTTATTTTTCTACAGTTCCTAAGAAGATACAGCAGATCATTATTTTGCGAAAACTTCAAATACCATTAAAGCAGATTCGGTCGATGATGGACAGAAACAAGGAAGAGACAATTCTCATCCTGGAAACAAAAATATGACCGAAAATGTACAGGAATACATAAATCAATATTCCGGTTCAGAAATTATATATGCAGTTGAGAATTTTGATCTATGACAGTACTCCAATGGATATCGAAGATAAATTGTGGGCAAAAATGCCGAGTTATTATATTGGAGGGGCTTTTG
>CAMWLV010000128.1 GCA_947175175.1 uncultured Lachnospiraceae bacterium | reverse complement strand
AGATATAGTAGTGAAGAAAGATATAACCTTATTCGATTAAGAAAACAAGGAGATGTGTGCGATGAATATTCAAAATGAAGATAATAATGAAAAAAATGATGAGCTTGAGAACAAAAAATATAAGGATGAAAAGATAGAGAAGGAAAGTCAGGTGACATTGGATGAAAATAATAGTAATCATAGAATTCATCTGATTACGATCATCGGTGAGATCGAAGGACACGAAAATGCCGGAAACCAGTCCAAGGTAACAAAGTATGAGCTGCTTTTGCCACAGCTTGCTTCTATTGAGGACAGTGATGAAATTGATGGAGTACTATTGTTGTTAAATACAATGGGAGGAGATGTCGAAGCAGGACTCGCGATTGCAGAGATGGTAGCGTCTCTCAGTAAACCTACGGTTTCTTTGGTTTTGGGTGGCAGTCACAGTATAGGGGTTCCTATTGCCGTGAGTACTGACTATTCCTTTATTGTTCCCACAGGTACGATGGTGATTCATCCAGTGCGGATGAATGGTACAGTGATTGGTGTGCCTCAGACATTCAATTATTTTAGGGAAGTGCAGAATCGGATCACAGGTTTTGTGTCTACCCACTGCAAGATATCAAAGACACGATATGAGGAGTTGTTGATGGAGACAGAAGTACTCACCAAAGATGTGGGTAGTGTGCTGGAAGGCGAGGAGGCAGTGAGGGAAGGAATTATTTGTGAGATTGGGGGTATCTCACAGGCTGTTGCGAAACTGCACGAGTTGATTGCTGCCAGAAAATGAATTGGTAAAAATGTAGATTTTAGCTGCCTGTAGATGGATAAGACTGAACAGATGTACTAGAACTGCGGAAAATGTGAAATAAAATATGACAAGCGCCGAAAAAAATGCTATAATATCATGAAAACTTGTTTAGGGGGAGGAGTATTATGGCATCTGCATCGGGAAATAGTGCATCAAGAAGCAGAACAAATACAAAAAGCACATCGAAAGGAACAAGAAAGACAACATCCAACTCAAGGAGCAGGAAGACATCGGCAAAGCCTACCAGACAGAATGTGGATATTGCGGTAAAAAGTGAGGTAATGCTCATTATCATATTTGCTGCTGCGATTTTTATGTTCTTGTGTATTATAGGATTGATTCATGGTTCAGCAGCCATTGGAATCAGTAATGTTATGTTTGGCTTGTTTGGCTTATTGGCTTATTTGATTCCGATTATAATTTTTCTTGGATTTGCGTTTGGAATTTCTAACAAGGGAAATACAGTTGCAATCGTGAAGATGGTTAGCGGTGTGATTCTGATATTTTTATTAGGCATTTTAGCATATATGCTGTTGAAACAAGAGACAATGCTCATTGGAGATTCTCTGGTCAAGGAATTGTATGAGACATCAATCGAACATCGTGCTGGCGGGGGTGTGCTCTTTGGCAGTATAGCACATGGATTATACACGCTTATAGGATTTGGCGGAACGCTTTTTGTCTTAGTAGTGCTTGGAATTATCTGTATTGTATTTATTACAGAAAAAAGTTTTTTGTCAGGTGTCAAGAAAGGAAGTACCTATCTGTATGAATCTGCAAAGGAAGATGCTGCCAGAATGAGAGAGTACAGAGAAAGTCTGCGGGAGGAGTATGAAGAATACGAAGATTATGAAGATTATGAGGAGGAAGCGGAGCCCATATATGAGGAGGAAGTGCATCCAAAACGTCCTAAGCGTCCAAAGCGTGTAAAAAATGTGGAGAAAGAAAGAGTCCAGCCTCCTAAGGAAAATGTCAGAAGGATGGATAAAAGGGCAAGGGGAGTCGTATCGAGTTCAGCCATTACGTTCGAGCCGGAAAAGTCGCAGGACATTCATGAGATTGTATTGTTGGATGATGAAATAGGTGTGGCGGATGCAGACACATTTGAGGAGATCAAAGCAATACCATATAACGAGGCAGTGTATCAGGAACTAGAAGATGCAGGTCAACAGTATCCAGAAGAGAGTTATGGTGATGGGCAATATGATGATACATCTTATAATCAAGCGGTATATTCCGAAGAAGTATATTCTCAGTCAGTTTATGACGAAGAATCAGGAAATGACCAAGGCGATTTGATTTTTGATGATATAGCCTTTGAAGAGATAACCAATCATGAAATGACAGCCGACGAATTGATTAAGACTGAATCAATTGACAGTAATATAGAAGATGATGAAGATTTAGCGACTACAGATTATTTTATTGATAATCCAGGTGTCTCAGCGAAGCGTTCCTTTTGGGATGAATTCGATGCTGTGGAGCATGATGCTGAGGCACTCGATAGCATGCCAGAGCCTATGACTGAAGATACCGTAGTTCCCCTGTCTGTGGAAGAAAAGATTACAAAGGCCGACAAAGCGGAGATCAGGCAGGAGGAAATAAAAATTCAGGAGCATGTGGAAAAGGCTGAGGAGGAAGCGCCCAAACCGTACATGTTCCCATCACTCAATCTGTTAAAGAAGGGCGATGGCAGAAAAGGTGATTCTGCTAATCAGCTAAAGGAGACAGCACTGCATTTGCAACAGACTCTGCAGACATTTGGTGTCAGAGTGACAATAACGGATATCAGTCAGGGTCCATCTGTCACAAGATATGAGATGCAGCCGGAACAGGGTGTAAAGGTCAGCAAGATTGTGGGATTGACAGATGATATCAAGTTAAATCTGGCAGCAACGGATATCCGAATCGAGGCGCCTATACCAGGAAAAGCTGCAGTAGGTATTGAGGTGCCAAACAAGGAAACAAGCGCTGTTGCGCTCAGGGATTTATTGGAATCGGATACATTTCAAAAATTTTCATCCAATCTTGCCTTTGCAGTTGGAAAAGATATTGCAGGGCAGGTGGTGGTCACGGACATTGCAAAAATGCCCCATGTATTGATTGCTGGTGCAACAGGTTCTGGTAAGTCAGTATGTATCAATACGATCATTATGAGTATTTTATACAAGGCGAATCCAGCAGACGTAAAACTGATCATGATCGATCCAAAGGTTGTTGAGCTTAGTGTATACAATGGTATTCCACATTTGATGATACCTGTTGTGACAGATCCGAAGAAAGCATCAGCTGCGTTAAACTGGGGCGTGACGGAGATGAATGACCGCTATAAAAAGTTTGCGGATTTAAATGTCCGTGATCTGAAGGGATATAATAAAGCAGTGGAAATGGGAAAGACTTCACCAGACGGAGAACCTTTGCAAAAGCTGCCTCAGATCGTCATAATTGTGGACGAGCTTGCAGATTTGATGATGGTGGCATCTGGAGAGGTGGAGGAGAGTATCTGTCGTCTGGCGCAGCTTGCAAGAGCCTGCGGAATTCACCTGGTAATTGCCACACAGCGTCCATCTGTTGATGTTATCACAGGTTTGATCAAGGCAAATATGCCGAGCAGAATCGCATTTAGTGTTTCGAGCGGCACTGATTCGCGCACAATACTTGATATGAATGGTGCGGAGAAGCTTCTAGGAAAGGGTGATATGCTCTTTTATCCACAGGGATATACAAAGCCTGCCCGTGTACAGGGAGCATTTGTGTCTGATTCCGAGGTGTCTGATGTGGTTGATTTTCTGAAAAACCAGATGCTTGGAAATACTACATACAACAGTGACATTGAGGAGAGAATCAAGACCATGCAGTCATCTTCTGGAGCATCAGGCAGTTCAGGTGCGGGAAGTGGCAGCGATACGGATGCTTATTTTGCGGAGGCGGCGAAGTTTGTTATTGAGAAGGACAAGGCATCGATTGGCATGCTTCAGCGAGTGTTCAAGATCGGATTTAACCGTGCTGCGCGCATTGTAGATCAGCTGGAAGAGGCTGGTGTGGTGGGGGCAGAGGAGGGTACAAAACCTCGCCGTATCCTGATGAGCATGGAACAGTTCCAAAATTATATGGAAGAACACATGTAATTTAATAGACAGTGAACTGGATAAATGGTATTCTATTAAAATAAGGAACTGTAAGGAAATAACATTGCAATATTGAGCAGGATTGTAAAGTTATTTCTTTATAGTTCCTAAGTATCTGCATGTAATGATTTGTGTGTGATGTACTGATTAGGATACTGCAAAGGAGGACTTTAAATTATGAAATCTGACATTGAGATCGCACAGGAAGCGGAATTACACCCTATTACTGAGGTTGCAAAGACGCTTGATATGACGATAGATGACCTTGAACTATATGGAAAATATAAAGCAAAAATTTCTGAGGAATATTTGAAAAAAATAGAAAACAATAAAGATGGCAAGCTGATTTTAGTGACTGCGATTAATCCTACTCCGGCAGGAGAGGGAAAAACCACCACAAGTGTCGGTCTTGGTCAGGCGCTTGGCAGGTTAGGAAAACGTGCTGTCATTGCGCTTCGGGAGCCTTCGCTTGGTCCTTGCTTTGGCATCAAGGGAGGTGCTGCTGGCGGTGGAATGGCTCAGGTAGTACCCATGGAGGAATTGAATCTTCATTTTACGGGAGATTTTCATGCAATAACAGCGGCAAACAATTTGTGTGCGGCGTTGCTGGATAACCATATTCAGCAGGGAAATGAGCTGGGGATTGACACAAGGCAGATTGTGTGGAAAAGATGCCTTGACATGAATGACAGGGTTCTCAGGAATGTGGTTGTCGGACTTGGGAATAAAACGGACGGTTTTGTCAGGGAAGACCACTTTGTCATCACTGTGGCATCGGAAATTATGGCGGTCTTGTGCCTTGCAAATGACATGGAGGATTTGAAGAAACGGCTGGATCGAATGGTTGTGGCGTACAATTTTGCAGGTGAGCCTGTGAGAGCGGGGGATATCCATGCGACGGGTGCTATGGCGGCTTTGTTAAAGGATGCCATCAAGCCGAATTTGATTCAGACGCTGGAACATACGCCTGCGATAATTCACGGTGGCCCGTTTGCCAACATTGCACATGGCTGCAACAGTGTGCGCGCGACAAAGGCAGCCCTGAAAATGGCTGATTATGTTGTGACGGAGGCTGGTTTCGGCGCAGACTTGGGTGCGGAGAAATTTTTTGATATCAAGTGCCGACAGGCGGGACTTGCACCAGATGCAGTAGTGCTGGTGGCAACAATCCGTGCTCTCAAGTACAATGGTGGTGTAGCAAAGGGTGATTTGAATGTGGAAAATCTCGAAGCTCTCAAAAAGGGCATTGTGAATCTGGAAAAACATATAGAGAACATACATAAGTATAAAGTCCCTGTGGTTGTCACCTTGAATGTATTTGTGTCAGATACGCAGGCGGAGATTGACTTTGTGAAAAAGTTCTGTGAGGAAAGGAATTGCGACTTTGCGCTTTCCGAAGTGTGGGAAAAGGGTGGAGAAGGCGGTATAGAGCTTGCAAATGCGGTTCTGAATACATTGGAGACAAAGAAGAGTCATTTTACACCACTCTATGAGGATGACTGCCCGATTATAGAAAAAATCAGATGTGTTGCAAGGGAGATTTACGGAGCAGCAGACGTCGTATTTGCACCTGCTGTCCTAAATCAGATTGAGAAACTGGAAAACATTGGTTATGGTTCATTGCCTGTATGTATGGCAAAAACACAATATTCACTTTCGGATGATCCAACACTGCTTGGCAGACCAGAGGATTTTAGCATGAATGTCAGAGAGGTATATGTATCGGCAGGTGCTGGATTTGTGGTGGTACTTACGGGGGCGATTATGACTATGCCGGGACTTCCTAAAAATCCGGCAGCGTACAAGATTGATGTAACAGATGATGGTGTGATAATGGGATTATTTTAAGACGTGTGATTGGGGCTAGTAAAGCATGAAGTGTCCAAATTGTGGAAATGAGTTGGAAGAGGGAAAACTGCTTTGCGAGAACTGCGGCTATGAGGTGCAAATCGTACCTGATTTCGATATAGAGCTTGAAGACAAATTAAAAGAGTCCATAAGCACTATGGTAGAGGATATGGCTGGAGAAGAAATAGCTGCCAGCGCGTCTGACCAGATGGATGAAAGGGAATCCGACGATGAGATCAGGGAGTCGTTTAGTGATTATTTCCTAAACAAACCGATCCATCTGTCTGTAATAAAAAAAGCAATTATTGCATTAGCAGTTTTTTTGATTGTAGTAGGAGGTGTAGCGGCATTTTCTGTTCATATGGTAGAGGATTACAGGTACAATTCTTTTAACTACCAGTATGACAAGGCGGTTGACTGTGCCGCACACAATAATTATTCCGAGGCGGTGAGCTATCTGGAGAGAGCCCTTGCCATCAAATCGGAAGATTTAGATGCAAGATTTTTACTTGCAAAATATTATGAAAAAAATGGACAGCAGCAGAGTACGATTTCGCTGCTCAAAGAGCTTCTTGATCGTGACAAGAGATACGGGAAAAGAGATGAAGTATATGATATGCTGTTAGGGATCTACGAATCTAAGAAAGATTATGATCAGATGGGGGATGTGCTGGGAGAATGCGATGTGCCGCGGATTATGACAAAATATAACAAATATGTCGCGTTAAAGCCAGAGTTTAACAAACAGGGCGGGGTGTATGATGAATTGATATCCATCTCACTCAAAGGAAATACGCAGGGATTTGTGTATTATACACTGGATGGAACAGCACCGACAGAAAACGCATCTGTGTATGAGACTCCGATTCTGCTGGAATCAGGAGAGTATACGATAAAGGCAATGTTTGTAAATATGTATGGCATGAAAAGTGAAATAGAAACCCAGCACTATTATATAAATTTATCAGCACCTGAAGCTCCCGTAATTAAACCGGAGAGCGGGACTTACAAAGAGCCTGTTTTAATAGAAGTTTATCGTGACTACGGTACAAAGGTTTATTATTCGACAGATGGTTCTATCCCAGGCAAAAATAGTATTCTGTATACTGATCCGATTGAAATGATATATGGCATCAGTAACTTTTCATTTGTTGCTATTGACGAGTCAGGGCTTAGCAGTGAAGTTGTCAAGCGGACATATCAACTGGATGCCCAGGGTAATTTTGATACAGAACTTGCCCTGCAGGTGTTAAAAAATAACTTGTGTGCTAGTGGGAAACTGTTAGACACAGAGGGGAGCGTGCCCAATAAATCCGGAGTCAACCAGTACAAGGTGAGAACTTTGTTCAAGGCAGATGGGAATGTGTATTATATTGTCTATGAGGAATATGTGGATATCACGGGCGAAGTATATGAGACAAGCGATATTTATGCAGTCGAAGTAAATACTGCGGATTTGTATCAGGCATATAAAGTCGATGAGGGTAAGTATAATCTTCAACCCTTTGTGGAGCAGGAATAGCGTTTATGTTTTTATAAAATAAGTTGAAATTGTGCAATATTTCATATACAATAATAAGGGTGTGTGAAAGAATCGCCGCTTGGCAGAGGCAGTAATAAATTTAGAAAGGTATGGTGAAGGAGCAGATGTACAAAATTTTAGATGCTAAAGAGCTCACTACTAACATTTATTCTATGGTAGTGGAAGCACCGCGCGTGGCAAAGAATTGTCAGCCGGGGCAGTTTGTGATTGTAAGAATGGATCAGGATGGGGAGAGGATACCACTCACAATTTGCGATTATGATAGAGAACAGGGAACAATTACAATCGTATTTCAGACAGTAGGTGCTGAGACAACCAGAATGGCGGCGTTAAAGACTGGTGATTCCTTCCATGATTTTGTGGGACCTCTGGGATGTGCTTCCGAGATGGTCGGTGAAGACAAAGAGGAGCTTGCGAAGAAGAAGATTCTCTTTGTGGCAGGTGGAGTGGGTACTGCGCCTGTTTATCCGCAGGTAAAATGGTTACATAACAACGGTATTGCAGCAGATGTGATCGTTGGCGCAAAAAATCAGGATTTGTTGATTCTTGAAAAAGAGATGGAAGCCGTGGCTGGAAATCTGTATGTCACAACAGATGATGGTTCCTATGGACGCAAGGGTATGGTAACACAAACGATACAGGATCTTGTGGATGAGGGCAAAAAGTACGACTTGTGTATCGCAATTGGACCAATGATCATGATGAAATTTGTGTGCAAGCTCACGAAAGAGCTTGGGATTCCTACGATTGTCAGCCTGAACCCGATTATGGTAGATGGTACAGGTATGTGTGGCGCATGCCGTGTTACAGTTGGTGACAAGGTTAAATTTGCATGTGTTGACGGTCCGGAGTTTGATGGACATCTTGTGAATTTTGATGAGGCGATGAAGCGCCAGCAGATTTACAAAACTGCAGAGGGAAGGTCAATGCTGAAATTGCAGGAAGGCGATACGCATCATGGCGGATGTGGACATTGTGGAGGTGACAAATAATGGATGTATTAACAAAAGTACCTGTACGTGAGCAGGAGGCAGCTGCCAGAGCAAAGAATTTTGACGAGGTCTGCCTTGGATACAATAAAGAAGAAGCGATGGACGAGGCGACACGCTGCATTAACTGTAAAAATGCGCAGTGCATCAAAGGATGTCCTGTAGCAATAGATATCCCGGCGTTTATCGAGCAGGTAAAGCTCGGAAACATTGAGGAGGCATATCAGATTATCAGCCGTTCCTCAGCACTTCCGGCTGTATGTGGGCGTGTATGTCCGCAGGAGAGCCAATGCGAGGGTAAATGTATCAGGGGTATCAAGGGCGATCCGATCTCAATCGGTAAACTGGAGCGTTTTGTTGCAGACTGGGCGCGGGAGAATGGTATCAAGCCAGAGCCGGCAAAAGAAAAGAACGGCAGGAAAGTGGCAGTGATCGGTTCTGGTCCTGCAGGTCTTACCTGTGCAGGCGATCTGGCAAAGCTTGGATATGATGTTACAATATTTGAGGCGCTTCATGAGGCGGGTGGCGTACTGGTGTACGGTATTCCTGAGTTCCGACTTCCGAAGGAAGATGTTGTGGCAAAGGAAATTGCAAATGTAGAATCATTAGGCGTTAAGATAGAGAAAAATGTAATTATCGGTAAATCCATTACAATCGATGAGCTGATTGAAGAAGAAGGATTTGAGGCAGTATTTATCGGTTCTGGTGCGGGGCTTCCCAAGTTTATGGGAATTCCGGGTGAGAATGCAAACGGCGTTTTCTCTGCAAATGAGTATCTGACCAGAAGCAACCTCATGAAGGCGTTCAACGAGGACTCCAACACCCCGATCATGCGCGGCAAAAAGGTGGCAGTTGTAGGAGGCGGAAATGTTGCTATGGATGCGGCAAGGACGGCGCTTCGTCTGGGCGCAGAGGTGCATATTGTGTACAGAAGAAGTGAGGAGGAGCTCCCGGCAAGAGTAGAGGAAGTGCATCATGCAAAGGAAGAGGGTATCATCTTTGACCTGCTCACAAACCCGACAGAGATTCTCGAAGATGAGAATAACTGGGTAAGAGGGATGAAGTGCATTAAGATGGAGCTCGGCGAGCCTGATGCATCAGGGAGACGCAGACCTGTTGAAGTTCCGGGCAGCGAGTTTGAGATGGAGCTTGACACGGTGATCATGTCACTTGGTACTTCCCCCAATCCGCTGATTTCCTCCACAACGGAAGGATTAGAGACGAATAAGTGGAAGTGTATCGTTGCTGACGAGGAATTTGGCAAGACCACAAAGGAGGGCGTGTTTGCCGGCGGTGATGCGGTGACAGGTGCAGCGACAGTAATCCTTGCAATGGGCGCAGGAAAAGCGGCTGCTAAGGGAATCCATAATTATTTATCAGGCAAATAGAATTTGAGTGCTCTCGAAAGAATTTTCGAGAGCATTTGTATAATAATTGGAGGTTTGGCACATGTCAGACAGAAATGATGATGTAAAAGTTTATCACGATAAAAAGGCAAAGGCAGAGGATTACAAAAGCTCTGCCTATACTCTTTTATTGGTGGGAATCATTGGATTAACAGGGCTTGTACTAATGATAACAGGAGTGCTGCCTTTTCGTTTATACGGTACTGGAATGATCACCTATGGTGTGATGGGAGTTATGTTTGTCGTATTTATTGTATTGGGAATCTCTTCTTTTCAATCCTCAAGAACATATGCAAAAGAAGCGACAGATGAAGCAGACTTGACAGAGAAGATTAAGGCGTGGGCGAAGGAACAGATCACGGCAGACTTGATCAAAGAACGTGTCTGGTTTGAGGATGGCATACCAGATGAAGTGAAATATTTTCAGTATTTTGAAGCAATCAAGGCAGCTGTCACACAGGAGTTTGGCCAGCTGAACGCTTCCTATCTCGAAGCATTATGTGAAGAGCTTTATACTAATATATTTGAAGGGAAATAGTGTTTTTATCAGGAACTGCATTAAAAACTGTCTAGAGCTGCCAGAAAGTGATTTTGCAGGATTTAAGAGCACATATCTATGAAAGAGTGAGGGCAGATGAATATAACTTTTGTTACAGTAGGGAAGATAAAAGAAAAGTATTTTCGCGATGCGATTGCAGAGTATCAGAAAAGGCTCTCGAAATATTGTAAGCTGGATATCATAGAAGTGGCGGATGAAAAGACGCCTGACAAAGCATCTGAGATGTTGGAGGATCAGATTAAGCAGAGGGAGGCAGAACGTATACTAAAAAATATAAGAGAGAATGAATATTGCATTGCGCTTGCAATTGACGGCAAAAAGCGTGATTCCGTTAATCTGGCGGAACATATTGAGCAGCTTGGACTCTGTGGGAAAAGCAATCTTGTGTTTGTAATCGGCGGTTCACTCGGACTGCATGACAGCGTCATACAACGGGCGGACGAGAAGCTCAGTTTTTCGGATATGACATTTCCACACCAGTTGATGCGGGTTATTTTAATTGAACAGATCTATCGGTGTTATCGGATTATTAACGGACAAAAATATCATAAATAGAGACAAAAGTAAGTTTACACTATCCACTATTATTCGTTCTATTGTAATCTGCAATAAGGCCGTGTATAATTAGATAGAAGGAAAGAAAGCAGGTGATAAGTGTGGAAAGGGAACCAATCGAAATCGTGGAAACAGTACAAATCAATTGGGAAGATTTAGGCATATCCAATGATTTCCTGTTTGGGAAAGTGATGCAGGATCCAGAACTGTGCAAAGAATTATTACAAAAGATTTTACCAGATTTGAAGATAGACCATATTGAATATCCAGAACTGCAGAAGAGTATCAATGTAGATGCAGATGCCCGCAGTGTCAGACTAGACGTATATGTCAGAGATGATGAAGGGGTGGTCTATGACATAGAAATGCAGATCATTAACACAAAAGAACTGCCAAAGAGGAGCCGCTATTATCAGAGTATGATCGACCTGCAGTTTATTGATAAAGGGCAGCATTATAAAAAGCTGAACAGGAGCTATATCATATTTATCTGTCAGTTTGATTTATATGAAAAGGGGCGTCATATTTATACTTTTGAAAATATCTGTAAAGAAGATAAGAGTATTTCAATGGGAGATGAAACTGTAAAGATATTTTTGAATACAGAGGGCACGATGGATGATGTCAGTGAAGAGTTAAGGGCATTTCTGGATTATGTGGCGGGGAAGAAGTCAAAGGATTCCTTTGTGGAGAAACTGGAAGAAGCAGTAAAGGAAGCAAAGAAAAACAGAGAATGGAGGCATGAGTATATGACGTTGTTAATGAGAGACCAGGAAAATCAGGAAATTGGGGAGAAACGTGGAGAGAAACGTGGGGAAGAAAAGTTAGCCAAATTGATAATGTTATTGAATGAGGATGGTCGACTATCAGATATTGTTAAGGTATCACAAGATAAAGAGTATCGTCGGAGGCTTTATGTGGAATACCATATTATCTAAGGGCAAAAAACATTGCAGGCATAGAAAGGGGTTTGATCATGCGGTTTGCAATAGTTTCAGATATACATGGAAATTTACCAGCATTAAATGCCATAATAGAAGACGCTGATCAAAATAATATTGACCACTTTATTTTTGCTGGTGATTACTGTCTTAGTAATCCATATCCGAACGAATGTATCTCTAGAATCAGAGATTTGGACAAAAAATTTATTATACGTGGAAATGAAGAAAGCTATTTAGAAAACCTGATTGGTAAAGACCAAAGTACCTGGACTGACGGGCAAATGCAGATTTCTTATTACTGTTATCATAAGATCAGTTCTGACAATCTGGATTACTTATTGTCAATGCCAAATCAGATGCGGCTGATGTATAATGACATTGTATTGCATATAGCACATTCGTCTGAAGTATTTATTTCCAATTGTGAACACAGGGAATGGTCAACTGCAAAAGTTGCAATGAGATATAGGGACAGCGGGGTAACGCAAGCAGCTTTTCGGAGTGATATACATAAGTATCTTGATGAAGATAAGCAATTTAATGAAATCTTTAAGGAATTAGCGAATGGTATCTACATTTTTGGACATTCACACGTTCAATGGACCTACCAATCCTATAATGGTAAAAAAATATTAATCAATCCTGGTTCTTGCGGATTGCCTTTGGATTGTATTGATGCAGGGATACCCTATACGATTCTTGATATTTCAAACAGCGATCATTTGATTGTAGAAGAAAGACGTGTTCCGTTTAATATGGACGAATACATTGAAACTATACAGAAAAGTGAACAATATGCAAAAGCAAATGTCTGGAGTAAAGTGATAATTAAGGAGCTAAGGAATTATAGAAAAATAATTGATTAAATTTGAACCATATGTTATAGTTGACTAAATATAAAT
>CAMWLV010000127.1 GCA_947175175.1 uncultured Lachnospiraceae bacterium | reverse complement strand
AGTTTAGGGATTTAGCGGACTTAACTATATACGTAATTTGTTCCGCTTTTGTGTATAAAGATTATCAGTCAACACATTTGTGATTGTTACATCTGTAAGTGAGTCCTCTGTCGCCGTGGTGTCCTCTGGGTGGAGTGTTTTATACAGCTTTAACAGATTACTCTTATTTTGAAAAAGGTCTACAAATACACTGTTTTTTGCGGTACGCTTTGCCGCGGGCTGCACATTGTGCAGCATGCTGACTGCCTGTGTCTGCTTTGTATCTGAGAACTTTAGCTCTCTCTGCACCTTATCACCCCGGTTTCTTAAAATCTGTAACAAAAGATAATATAGACTACTCCTGCTATACTTTAATTATACAGAAAAATGCTCGTACTTACAATAAAATTCATAAAGAAAGCGGCTTATATTCAAGAAATCGTTACTGTTCACTCCCCCATTTAAGTAGTGGGAATCAAGCGCCAAAATGCTAAAAGCTTTAGCTTTTTCCCTTTAGCATTTTGTGTGCATAAATGTTGCTGTTCACACCGAAAAAACGTATAAACATGCAAAACACAGTAGGGGTGTGAACAGTAACAAGAAATCAATTACTACTGCCAGAATTAGCAGCCGTCGCTGCCGCACAGGATGCCATCACTGCGCACATCGCAGCCTGCTGTGCTGCAAGCAGAGCAAGTGTCCCTGTCATCACTGCTGCATCTGCGTGTATCTCCTGCTTTTCCTGATGCTGACCAGATACGAGCATCGCAGCATGCATTAACCTGATTTTCCGATTCAATCCAATTATTCCATACCCCTTCTGTGTTTGTAAGTAAGCATCAACTTCCCTGATCTCATCTGCAAGAATCCCTATATCAACAGGCATCACCGACAGAGCTCCAAGAACCGCCAGCTCATACTGCCTGCCGTATTTGAGTCCCACATTCTTCAAGGTCTGATACAGCGCGCTGAACCGTTTGCACTTTGCATGTGACGCATCAACCGAAAAGGCAAGCACCTGACTCAATGACTGAAGATAATTTCCAGACGAAAACTCCCCTTTTAAACTCTGATAACAAGTTTCCATATCTGCGATGAGTTCCTCGTCACCACGGCTGGAAAATGCCAGCAGAACCGCAAACACACTATCCTCTTTCGAAGTGAGAAACGGGTGCTCTTTTTTCATTTTATGATAAATATCCTTTCCTCTCTTGGCTTTCTGCCCATACTGCGCAGGAGACGCCAGTCCATCCATAATGGCAGCGACGAGTGCAAGATACTCCGAGCTATGAAAATGTTGTTTCAGCGCTTGATAAATCTCCTGAATCCGTTCCAGCTTTTCCTCTGGATTGTGGTCTGCTGCAAGTATTGACAGAACTGGCAGCTTTGCATTTCCGCCAAATGCCTTAGGCAGCCCTTTCTTCATGAGTGCATTGCATTTTTTCAGCTGTTCTGTCTCCACGATCTGATCTTTGCCTGTCAGATAAGACGCACACACTGGAATCAGATAGCTATTCTGAAACCTGAATGTTTCCTTAAGTGTATCCCTGTTTTTAATAAAATCCTCACATACCTTTTTTAATTCTTTCATTTTCCCCATCTTCCCCTTTCATTATCATTTGAATATCATCTAAATCACAGAGCGCAACGAACAAAAATCCTCTGACTAATGCAATCGATAAAGTATATTAAAAGTTTAACACGAAGACTCCGTCAGAACAATCGAATTCCCTTACATTAACATAACATTTTTGTAAGAAACGAGCAAATCTGTATGACCTTTCATAGAGAAATCTTTTCAAGTACTTTTCACATCGTATCCATCATCGAGCGCAGCAGCATGATGTGATACTGCTCATCCTGTACGATTCTGTTTAATACGGCATTCACATACTCGTCCCTGATCATCCTGATCTGCATATTGTATTGTTCAATTGTCGCCATCTCCCTTTCCAGGTCTGCCTGCAGCATCTCACTGATTTTTTCAGGCAGCGTCAGGCATTGCGGTGACCACATCCACTGCTGCCCTCCCGACTGCATTGACGTATAACAGATCTTTCCGCCCAGCAGACTGATCAGCTCCGCCAATATTTGCATATGCGACATTTCCGCCATTGCCATTCCGAGAATGACTCTCCCCATTTGACATCTCTGGCTGAACATACGACTCTCATTGTTGATGTACTGCATGACAGCAGACATCTCCGAGACCGCCCCACAGTAGCTGACACTGATGAGATCCGCATAATTCTGATTTCTTTCCTGCACCTGTATTGGCGGATATGGCAATGCCATCACTGCCGGTTTGACACCAAACATATCACAGTTACTCATAATCGTTTTTGCACCATTTTCCATAAATTCACACCTTGATCTGCCATAATAACTCTCATTATCCAATATATTAAAAAGCAGCTGCATCAATGCATCTTTATGATAAACTTATCTGAATTCACATCTCAAACTCAACCTGTCAAGATACCTGCGCAAACTGTCCCTCCATATTTTCTTATAATTGACCATTTTCACATATACACTTTTTGTGTATAGTGTTATTCATATCATTAAGCAGGAGGAACTACGAAAGCAATGAAAAAAATAGCCCTGATCAATGACCTGTCCGGTTTCGGGAAATGTTCGCTGACCGCGGCAATCCCTGTCATATCCATCCTTGGAATACAGGCATGCCCTCTTCCGACCGCCGTTCTGTCGGCACAGACAGGATTTCCAAGCTACTACTGTGACGACTATACCGACAAGATGAATCACTTTACAGACGAATGGAAAAACATGCACGAATCCTTTGACGGCATTTATTCCGGGTATCTTGGCAGCGCTGCGCAGATGCACAATGTGCTGTATTTTCTGGAAAAATTTCACACAGAAAATGTGCTCTATCTGGCAGATCCTGTCATGGGAGACAACGGGCGGCGGATCCGCATCTTTACACAGGAGCTTTTAGACTGCATGAAGGAGCTCACAAAGCACGCTGGCGTTATTACACCAAATTTAACGGAGCTGTGTCTCCTTGCAGATATGGACTATGACACGCTGACCAGTCACGCTTCAGCTGCAGACTATCTCTCTTATATAGAGGACACAGCGCGCAGGCTCCTGCCAAAAGCCTACACCAATCAGACGATCGTCATAACAGGCATCGTTCGACAACTGCCAGAACAATCCTTTGTGGGCAATCTTGCTGTCACATTGGACAATAGATATTATACAGAAACTCCTTATCGGGGCGAAAGCTTTTCCGGCACTGGAGACCTGTTTGCCTCTGTCATTATGGGCAGTCTGATCAACGGTCTGACCATCGAGGAGGCTATGAAAAAAGCCGTCCACTTCCTATGGCCTGCCATCGAGGAGGCATCGCGGGACAATGTACCCAAAAACCATGGTATTTATTTTGAAAAATACCTGCGTTTATTATTGGAATAAAATTTATAATCCAGGAGGAATTAATCTATGACAACACGTACAATGCCCAGAACGGGCGCAAGAAGAGGCGAAAAATTAAAATACCTGACCATAACAGGGCTTATGGCAGCAATGATCACCATCATGACCGCATATATCTGCCATATTCCCACAGGGATAAACGGAGGATACATCCACTTTGGTGACTCCATCATCTACCTCGCCGCAGCACTGCTTCCCACTCCGTATGCACTTGCAGCAGCAGCGATCGGCGGCGGACTTGCGGATCTGCTGACAGCTCCCATGTGGGCGCCGGCCACCATTGTTATCAAGATGCTGATCGCGATACCTTTTACCAACAAATCAGCAAAGATCGTCACACCGCGCAATGTGACCGCATCCGTGATCGCATATTTTATCTCAGGTTTCAGCTATTTTCTTGCCGAATATCTCCTTTTCGGCACGTGGACGGCGCTGGCCGCCTCCATGTCAGGCAGTCTGATCCAGTCCGGCGGCAGCGCTGTCTTCTTCATCATATTTGGTCTGGCACTTGACAAGATACACGCAAAGTCCAAGTTCATCAACGCTGCTTAACGGAGGTTTATTATGGCTGATATTTTATATACTTACAAAAACCAGGTGTATGCCAACATCACAAACCGCTGTGACTGCAGCTGCACCTTCTGCGTCCGCTCGTTAAAGGACTCTGTCGGCGATTCTGAAACCTTGTGGCACAAGACCGAACCGACGCTCGAAGAAATCTTAGCAGCAATCGACGCTTTTGACTTCACTGGATATGACGAGCTGGTGTTCTGCGGCTACGGAGAACCCACCTGCGCGCTTGACAATCTATTGGCAAGCGCTGCCTATGTAAAAGAAAAATATCACATCTCCATCCGCCTGAACACAAACGGGCTGGGGAATTTATATCACAAAAGAAATATCATTCCAGAGCTTGCCCAGGTAATCGACAGCATATCCATCAGTCTCAATGCGCCTACAGCGGAAAAATACCAGGCAGTCACAAGACCGCAGTTTGAGAACGCCTACCCTGCACTGCTCGAATTCGCGTCCCTCGCCAACGCATCATTTAAGCATACGCAGCTCTCGATCGTGGATGTCCTTCCCGCAGACGAGATTTCCGCATGCCAGAAAATTGCTGACGAGAGAGGAATTTACCTGAAAATCAGAAAATATAGTTAAATACTATTCTCAATACGTTTTGCTGCACGGCTCAGTACTATTCTATAATAGTTATTTGTTTTTGCACCACAGATAACTATATGCCTGTGTCCTTGCAGCAAAACGCTCTGTCTTTAACAGTTCGCGAAGCTCCGCTTTCGTATACCACCCAGGTTCGATCTCCTCCACAGTAGAGGTACTTGGTTGGAACGTTCCTCTTGCCTTTCCTACCACACACACATTGATCTCATTGCTAAAGCCAACCGCACTGTAGCTTGGTCCTATGAAATCATCAATCTCGTACAATTCAAGCCCTGTCTCCTCCCACAGCTCGCGCTTCGCACTCTCTATGGGTTCTTCTCCTTCATCGATCAGCCCTGCTGGAAAATTGTAAACCCAGTCGCCGACTGCCATACGAAACTCCTTGTTGATCAGCAGCTTCTCACCACTCTCGTCTGTTGCAATAATGACAACCGAATCAGGTTTGCTGCCATTCAATGCCTCGATCGAATCCAGCATTTTATTGCGGCTGATAATCTCATAAATTTTTTCCTTCTGATCCACGGTCTCGTAAGCAACATCGTAGCGTGTGATGAATTTACCTTCTTCTCTCTTCTTGATACTCTTAAATTTCATTTGCTTCCTACTCCTTTTCAATTTAATGAATCTTTGCCAAATCCTTTGATAAAATCCAATTTTTTATTTATTATTTACTTGTTTTATGATAAACTAAATTTGATATTATTGTCAAATTTCTTTTTGATAACATTTTGACAACAATTTTGCCAACGTTACTGTTCACACCCCTACTGTGTTTTGCATATTTATACGATTTTTCGGTGTGAACAGCAACATTTATGCACACAAAATGCTAAAGGGCAAGCATTTTGGCGCTCAATTCCCACTACTTTGATGGGGGAGTGAACAGTAACTTGCCAACAATAGAACAAACCAGGAGGACATATCAATGAAATATAAGGTATTGCTGGCTGGAAACAGCAAAAAACTCATCAGTAATTTTTTTCTGCAAATGGATTTCGCATTTGATTGCATGACATCATCCATTCTGTTTGATGATTTAAAAAATCATGTCCAATATTTTAAACCGGACATTTTTATCTACTGTATGCGTGCAGAGACAAGAGACGACCTTGTCACAATTGCCAGCTTTCACGATGTACTGGGGAAAAATGATATTCCCTTTGCCGCAATCGGTGATTCCGCAAGCCTGGATTTCGCATCCAAGATTCCAAACTGTGTACCCGAACTGAGTGTTAAGCTCCCGATGTCCACTACCGACATGGAGGATACAATTACAAGATTTATCAAAAGACATAAGTCCTCCCTGTCCTCAGCGGCAAACATTTCCCTCGCCAAAGCATTGGATGCCAATGCAATCAATGCTTTTGAGACGCTGGCAAAACTCGACACTGTATTGGAAGAGGTTGAGAAGGAGCCTGCAGCAGACACGGGCAGCAGACAGCCTGAGTCCCCTGACCGCCACCGGATCCTCGTCATCGATGATGCCACCATCATCCACAAGACCATTAAAGGATATCTGGACACCAAGTATGAAGTCGCCACTGCCATCAGCGGAAAAATAGCGCTCCGTTTCCTGAACACAAAGGAGGTCAGCCTGATCCTCCTTGACTACGAAATGCCGGACATGAACGGACCTGCTGTTCTCGAGGAACTCCGCAAAGATCCCTATCTTGCGACCATTCCTGTTGTATTTCTCACAGGTATCAATGATGTGGAAAAAATCAAGAGTGCACTTGCGCTAAAGCCACAGGGCTACTTACTGAAACCTGTTGACAGAGATTCCCTGCATGCTAAAATCAAAGAATTGATTGACTAACCGAATGGAGGCATACCATATGAATAATGAGATAACTCTCTCAGACCTTTTTGAAGTAGAAATGCTCCAGCGTCTGCAGGATTCTTTTTCTAAAATGACTGGATTTGCAGCCATCATCACTGACGCCGAGGGTGTTCCAATTACAAAGGGAACAAATTTTACCGACTTTTGCAAAAAATATACCCGAACCTCTCCGATTGGCTGCCTGCGCTGCCAGCAGTGTGATAAACACGGAGCCGAACTGGCATTGAAAGTAGGTTCTTCCGTTACATACTACTGCCACGCAGGACTTATAGACTTTGCCGCTCCGATCATGGCAGGCGATAAAATGGTCGGATGTTTTGTAGGGGGACAGGTACTCACCTCACCTCCTGACATCACGCGAATCATGCAGGTTGCTGCCGAGATGGGCATTGACCTGATCAACTATCTGCAATCTGTCATGAGTGTGCCCATCATAGAAAAAGACAAATTGGAGAACGCTGCCTTTTTCCTCTATACACTCACAAGTGCCCTCTCAAGCATTGCCTACCACAAGCACGTCATGAAAAAGGCAAACATTGAAATCGAGAAGGCTGCAAACATGAAGTCTGATTTCCTTGCAAATACAAGCCATGAGCTGCGCACTCCCATGAATGCCATCATAGGTATGACAGAGATGGCGCTGCGCGAAGAAATGTCTCCAATTGCCAAGAATTACATTAACCAGATCAAGGCTGCTGGAAAGTCACTGCTAACTATCATCAATGATATCCTTGACTTTTCCAAGATTGAATCAGGCAAAATGGATATTGTCACTGCTGATTATGAACCTGCATCCATGATCAATGATATTGCAACCATCATCAGCACACGTATTGACAAGGATGATGTGGAGCTCGTGCTGGATATCAATCCCAATATCCCCAAGGTTCTCTATGGTGACAGCATTCGCATCAAACAGATTATCACCAATCTTGCAAACAATGCCACCAAGTTTACCCGCGTGGGACAGATCTGTCTAAAATATGATTTTGAGCGAGTATCATCGGACACCATCAACCTGTTGTTTTCCGTATCCGATACTGGTATTGGTATCAAACCCGAAGATATTGAAAAGCTCTTCAAATCCTTCCAGCAGGTTGACAGCAAACGGAACCGCAACATTGAAGGCACTGGATTAGGTCTTGCAATCAGCAAGCAGCTGGTCACGCTCATGAATGGTGATATTTCGGTAAAAAGTGTGTATGGGGAAGGCTCTACCTTTTCCTTTACCATTCCCCAGAAGGTCGTCGACGCAGATTCGTCCATAGCATTGTCTGAGACTCCAGCACATGCAGTCGGTTTTCTCGACAATACCTATGCTCAGATTCAGCTCAAGAGAGATATGCACAAACTTGGCATTACTTACACAGATCTGAAGGATACCAACGTGTTATCGTACTTGACAGAACATGTCGATACACTCAAAGACATCTATCTGTTTGTTCCTTCTAAACACTTTGACCAGGATCTTCAAGATTTTGTGCGCAATCATCCTGAGCTTAATACCATTGTAATTGTCCCTTATGATACCTCCGCAGACTACGACCCGACAAATGTAATGGTTGTACATAAACCATTATCCGTGCTGTCACTGGCTGGAATCTACAACCACGAAGTATTTAGTCAGTCTGATAATCTATCCTCAGATGAATACTATGATTTCACTGCTGAGGCAGCTAAAATTCTCATCGTAGATGATAACTCAATCAACCTGACTGTAGCACAGGGGCTCCTTGAACCTCTGAATATGCAGATTGATACGGCTCTCAGCGGCAACGCAGCAATCAATAAAATATCCGAGACAATGTATGACCTCATACTGATGGATCACATGATGCCCGAGCTTGATGGCATCGAGACTACCCGCATTATCAGACGATTCCACTCGGAATATGATGATGTACCAATTATAGCCCTTACTGCCAATGTCATCGGTGATGTCAAAAACATGTTTATCAAAGAAGGTATGAATGATTTTATCGCAAAGCCAATTGAAGTGCGAATGCTCATCAATACAATACGCAAATGGCTTCCCAAGGAAAAAATCAATAAGCGCTCTGGTTCTACCAAGCTGGCTCCCACCAAAAAGAGCATTGTATTGCCTGACATCCCTGAGCTAAATATACAGGGAGCCTTAAAACTATTGGGCAGCGAAGATCTCTTTATGACGATCCTTGCAGATTATTATCATGCGATTCCTAAGAAGCTTAAGCTGATACAGAACTATAAGGACAAGGAAGAATGGCACAACTATACAGTGGAAGTCCATGCTCTCAAGAGTTCCTCCAGACAAATTGGCGCCGATGAACTCTCTGACAGAGCTGCCGCACTGGAAACCGCCGGAAATGCCAACGACATCGACATCATTCTCCAAAACACGGATGATGTACTTACTATGTATGCTCACTATCACGATATCTTAAGTCCCTTCTTCCCGGAAAAGCCGGACGTAGAAGGAAAACCACCTATCTCAGCATCGATATTGTTCGATGTATTTGAGGAAATGAAGCAGGCAATCGATGACCTCGATATGGACAAGATGGATGATGCCATACATACACTTGACGGATACAGTTTTGATGACGAAAACCACGAACTGTATATCAGACTCTGCGAAGCTGTTGCAGACATGGATCCTGATGCCTGTGAGGAAGTTATCTCAAGCTGGATTGAAATCATTTAATTAATTTTCAAAAAGGGATACCTTTTATTGGTATCCCTTTATCCTCTTTATAATATTACAATATTCGCATTTTCAATCTCAGAAAGATCATAAGTCTTTCCCGACTTCAGTCCGATCACCTTCGGTCTCAGCACATATCTGGAATTGTTCTCAATCACCCGCGCATGCTCTCCAGTACTGAGTTCCACGTCTGTTCCTACCGGGTATAGAATTACGCTCTCCAGAAAACTCTTCATCACATTGATGTCAAGCTCCTCTGTCAGGGACATGATCATTTCCACTGCATCCCTTGGCGAAAACGGTTTCTTATAGGGTCGCTCTGTCACAAGTGCATCATATATATCCGCTACTGATATAATACGTGCAAACAGATTGATCTTCTCGGAAGGAACACCCATCGGATACCCTTTTCCATTCATCTTTTCATGATGCTGGAGAACGCCAAGCTTGATTGAATTGGACAGATCATCTTTCTCTTTTAAAATCTGATAACCAAAAAGAGAATGCTGCTTCATCATCATAAACTCGTCATCAGTTAGTTTTCCGGCTTTATTTAGAATCTCATTGGGTATCTTGGATTTGCCGACATCATGAAGCAGTCCGGATATGCCAAGCTCATAGACCTCCTGCTTGCTCAGCCCGTGCTTTTTTGCGACGATCATCCCCATTGTAGCAACATCTACACTGTGTTTGAACGTGTATTCATCACTGATCTTGAGCGCACTGATATCCACGGCTATCGCATCATTATCTGAGATTGCCTTCATCAGATCATCTGTAATGCTGCGGGTTGTCGACGAAAAACCCTCTGAAACGGTATCATTATACAGATACTGTATTCCCTCCGCCACTCTCGCTTTCACACTCTCGGACAAATTGACCTTAGCCCTGTCCTTCACTGTCTGCTTCTCTATTTCCCTCTGCACGGACGGAGCAATCGCGATATCTCCGGTCTTTGCAGTCTCTGTCTCCTCATCTTCCTCCCCTTCGCGTATATACACACCAGGAATGCCCATCTTTATGAGGGATGCTATATGGTATGAATCAAGCATAGTATTTCTTGATATCAGTATTCTTCCCGCCCTGTCCACAATTGCCTGATCAATCACCATTTCATCTTTTAATGAGCGCGACCTCACATACCTTCTCTTAACCAGTGTACTCACTCCTTTGTATCTATCCCATGCTTCTTTTTAGTTTACACTAAATATCACCAAAAGTCTACACGGAAAGTCATGGATTTTTATATCCTATTTTACAATGTTAAAGAGGTCGGCAAGCAGCAGCCAGTTTGCGCGAAACAGCCGCATGATCTGCCAGTAGCCCATTCCCCGTAGACTGTATTCTGCAACCAGATGGAATTTCTCTTTCATACTTCGTACATCTTCGAACCATACCTCATGCTGCACCCCATCTTTTTCATAGCGGAAAAAGGGAGACATGGCGATCTGATCAAACTGTATTTCTGCATGATTCTCAATTGCGATCTGCACTGCCTCCACATTTCCAATCGCACGTGCCATAGAAGCACCCTGAACAAAGGGCAGTGTCCAGTCGTAGCCATAATTGGGAATCCCGAGGCCTATTTTCTCCCGCGGAATTTCTGTCACTGCGTACTCTACAACCTCCCGAACTTTGTTGATCGGAGCAACCGCCATGGGCGGACCATAGGTATATCCCCACTCATAGGTCATCAACAGCACACTGTCCGCCGCTGCGCCGAGCAGTTTATAATCCTTTCCTTCATACAAAAGCCCTTTCTGATCCGCTGAAGTTTTCGGTGCAAGCGCCACAGAAACCGTATATCCTCTTGGCGCCGCCTGTGCCCTGACATTTGCAGCAAATTCCGCATACGCAACCCTGTCCTGTGGTAAAACATATTCAAAATCAAGATCGATTCCAGCAAACCCTTTCTCCTCCATCGTCAGAAACATCTGGTCGATCAGATTCTGCTGTGCCTCCATATTGTGTGTAATCTCACTGATCAGATAATTGTTAAACATTCCTGTCTGATCAAATGGCGTAAGAACCAGAACAGGTATCGTCCCCTGCTGCCATGCTTCATGGATCATAAGACTGTCATCCACCAGGGGAGGCACCAGATCGCCGCTTGTGGTAAAACCATAGGAAAATACGGAGAGGTTCGTCAGATAGGGCAACGTCTCGGAAAGCACTTGATCCTGTATATAAGGATATGCATAACCGTTGACATGCACTTCTCTCTTCTGCCCAGCACTGCCTGCTCCTGGAATCAACAATGCCTGCCCGACAGCCAGGCGATAAGGTTCTGTAATCTGATTGTCATAGGCAATTTCTTCTGCGCTGGCTGCAAACGCTGCCGCAATACTGTCTATACTGTCTCCTTCTCTGACTACATATATCTGCATAAATATTATAATCCTTTATTACCCTCACTTAATCCCTCTTTAACATATTCAATGACCAGATTGTCTTATTCCTTTTACTGCATACTCTCCAGCGCCCGCTCCACGCACAAAGTCCCCCACCCCGCGTATGTCAAGTTACCCCTAAGTCAAAAGTCACTTATCATTCTTAAAATTTCCATTTACCTCAGACCACACACGTTTTTGGCCTTGCCGCGATAGCAGTACGAAGCAGCCTTGACAAATATCCTCATAGAAAAAATACTTTGATAAGCATAAGTACGTGCATGCTGCTCTGGCACAATGCAGAGTACAATATTTATATCTGACAAGTTGAAACAGAATAAAATGCTCGCAGTTCTCATTGTTATTTTATAGGAACTGCGAGTTTTTGTATATCCGCTGTTTTATTTTGCGCTTACTCTTCTTTTTCAAAAAATGAATATTTCTTTTTACGGAACCCTTTCCGTAATCTTCTACATCTATCCCATTTATTATAATAAGCAACTTCCGGAAGTATCTTTTCAAGTTTATCCCATTCATTATCTGGGAAATTTTGAGTTGCAATAAGTCTATTTACAATGTCAAAAGAAAATTTGGCAATTTCTGTTTCTAACATATAATCTTTTGAAACACAAAACGGTATAAGAAATTTGGCTAAACTCTCTTTTTCGTTTTCAGAACAATTATTTCCCATAGTTGTATTATATATAGTGTTAATATCTTCTTTACTTAACTTCTGGATTTCCTTATCATAAGGATCCGTTAAACCAACCAAAAAAAGCAATATATCCCTATCAGTTAAATTACATAGAATCAAATTAACTTCGCTCTCTATATCACCTTTGACAATATTTATAATTCCTTTTACTTTTTCGTTTTCTCGGTTACTTAGCAAATAATCCCAATATATTTGTATACATTCCTCTCCGTATATCTTATATAAATCATAAGCCAGATCATATTCACTTGTCTGCAAAACCGTTTGTATAATTTTTTTATCTAGTTTTTCTTCTTTTCGATGAAGACATCTAATCATCCCCTGTTGAAACCCTTTGTTTTTTCTCCATAATTCTTTACATAATGCAAATTCATTCTTAATAGAAACCAACGTGCTACAGCAATCATATTCTAATCCAGTGAAATCAGCAAATTGATTTTCAGGCACAATATTGGCATACGCCTTGAGCAGCACTTCATTTAAGGAATCTTCTTCTGCTTTTATGATATTTTTAAGTACCCTTTGTGCCCCTGCATAATCTGTGTTATAGCCTTCTATTACCATTTTTATAAAATCGATTGACGAAATATCTAACCATCTATTAT
>CAMWLV010000126.1 GCA_947175175.1 uncultured Lachnospiraceae bacterium | reverse complement strand
GGAGAGCGATACGTTCGCAACGTATAGGTCACGAGTTCGAGTCTCGCTATCTCCATTTTCTCTATATAGTTATTTAATAGGGATTTGTGCAGTGCGCACGATTGATGGAAGCATAGCTCAGCCGGGATGAGCGTTCGCCTCACACGCGAGAGGTCAGGGGTTCGAGCCCCCTTGCTTCCATTACAACTTTATAGCATTTTAGTATGAACTCTTCCTGAATCATGGGAGAGTTTTTATTTGTGTATGAGTGGTTTGTGTTCATGAAAAACCTTTTGTGTATGGTTGTCTTTGCACTTTTTATCAGTGAACAGCTTCTGCCCGTGCTGTTTCGTGAAAGCCTGAGTGCAGGCGAGACAGTGGTGATCTCGGCAGAAGGGCTGTTTTTGTTGAATCTAGGACATTTAGGGAAAAGGCGGTGAAATGTCCTTTCTCAAGGAGCTGCGGTATTCTGTTGGTGTACATCCGATGAATTTTTTGAATATCTTATTAAAATAACTGGTATTATTAAAACCGACGGCGCCAGCGATCTCAGAGATGGATTCGTGTGTTTTGCGGTGCATGTATTTGGCGGATTCCATAATGCGGTATTTCATGAGGTACTCAATCGGAGAGAGACCAGTAGCGCGCTTGAAACAGCGGCAGCATTCGCTTTTGCTGACAAGGATGGAGCCAGCAATGTCATCTAGTGTGACAGATTCCATAAAATGCTCTTGTATGTAGAGCATTGCCTGCTTTGCCCTCTGTGCGTCCTGGTTGGAGGTGCGTACAGAGACTTTGGAAGAGGAGGCCGACTTGGCTGGGAGCTGGTCATATAGGAGTTTCCATAATTGTAATATATATGCTTTTGACATAAGTTCATAGCCGGAGGGACGGTCTTCGTTGATTGCGATCAGCTGCTTTAGAAGCGGCATAAACTGCTGGTAAAGGTTATCTGTACTGGTGATGTGCAGACAATTGAAGGAGCAGTTGGCAGTGATCGGGTTTATGTATTTGTTTTCCAGTTCCAGCTGGCCCAAACCCAGTATGAAAGACGGATTTACTATAATGGAACTGAAAATGACGCCGTCAGGGCCTGCAGGTGTGATAAAATGTCTGACTGCCTGATTGATAAAGACAATGTCACCCTCAGAGACAGCAATATTGTCTTCATCACAGGTGATGTATGCCTGTCCCTGCTGGATATATTGAAACTCTACCTCCTCATGCCAATGCCAGTATACAATGGGCGCATCGGGCAGGGTGCAGTCAGTGGTCGAAAGTTCTATGGGGTAACCGCTGAGCAGAAGTCTTTGTGTGCGTTTTGTGTAAAAGTCGGGTTCCATGAAAAATCATCTCATTTCTTGTGTTAATTTCCGGGTTATATGGTCATAACGATAGATTATAATCAAGTTATACAGAAATATTAAAATGAGTATAACACACTTTTACATTTTTTTCATCCACATCAGGATGTATTTGCGTTATAATAGAGCCATTTTTTTGTATTTAATGCATAATAAAATATTTTATTTTTGGGTAAAATAAATGTTGTTTCTTTTATCATTTTATGGTAAAAATATAGTATAAAATACGTAATCGGAGGTTATCATGAAAACAGGGAAAAATTACAAGTTTTGGTTTGCGACAGGTTCACAGGATTTATATGGTGATGAATGCCTGAAAAATGTGGCAGAGCATTCAAAGATTATCGTGGAAGGGCTGAATAAGTCTGGTCTGCTGCCTTATGAGGTAGTGTGGAAACCAACCTTGATCACAAACGCAGTGATCAGAAAGACCTTTAACGAGGCAAACGCTGACGAGGAATGTGCTGGTGTCATTACATGGATGCATACATTTTCACCGGCAAAGTCGTGGATTCTTGGTCTGCAGGAGTACAGGAAACCGCTGATGCACTTCCATACACAGTTTAATGAGGAGATTCCGTATGACACGATCGATATGGATTTCATGAATGAGAACCAGTCGGCACATGGTGACCGCGAGTATGGTCACATTGTGAGCCGTATGGGAATCGAGAGAAAGATCGTAGTCGGTCATTGGCAGAATCCAGAGGTAATTAGGAAGATCGCACAGTGGATGGCGACGGCGGTAGGCTTGATGGAGTCCTCCCATATCAGAGTGTGCCGTTTTGGTGATAACATGAACAATGTGGCTGTTACTGAGGGTGACAAGGTTGAGGCACAGATCAAGTTTGGCTGGGAGATCGATCATTACAATGTAAATGATCTGGTAGAGTATGTTGATGCAGTTTCCGCTGCAGATATCAAGAATCTGACGGACGAGTATTACAGTAAGTACAAGATTCTGACAGAGGGCAGGGAGGATGCTGAGTTCAGGAGACATGTCGAGGTACAGGCTGGTATTGAGATCGGAATGGAGAAGTTTTTGGAGGAGAGGGATTACCACGCGATTGTTACGCATTTTGGCATGCTTGGCGGATTGAAGCAGCTCCCGGGTCTTGCAATCCAGCGCCTGATGGAAAAAGGCTATGGGTTTGGCGGCGAGGGTGACTGGAAAACTGCTGCCATGGTTCGTTTGATGAAGATTATGGCTTCCAATGTCAAGGACGCGAAGGGTACTTCTTTTATGGAGGATTACACATATAATTTCGTGCCAGGCAAGGAAGGCATTTTGCAGGCGCATATGCTGGAGGTTTGCCCGAGCATCGCTGATGGTGACATCTCGATCAAGGTTTGCCCGTTGTCTATGGGCAGCAGGGAAGATCCTGCAAGGCTTGTATTTACATCAAAGACAGGTTCTGCTGTGGCAGCATCGCTGATCGACCTCGGCAATCGTTTCCGTCTGATTATCAATGCGGTTGACTGCAAGAAGGTGGAGAAGCCGATGCCGAAACTTCCAGTTGCAACTGCGTTCTGGACACCGCAGCCAAACCTTACAGTAGGTGCAGAAGCATGGATCTTGGCAGGCGGCGCACATCACACAGCATTCTCTTATGACCTGTCTGCTGAGCAGATGGTAGACTGGGCAGATGCAATGGGTATCGAGGCTGTCGTGATTGACAAGAATACAGATATTCGGGCACTCAAAAATGAGCTGAGATGGAATTCTGTTGTGTACCGTTAACGGCGTTCTACTCAAAATACAAGCGTTTGGGCTTTTCGACAAATTCGACTTCGTCAAGGTCGGCAAAAGCGTCCACAAAGTCTTCCCGCACTGTTGCGATTGCGTAACCGTTAATCAGGGGTTCGATATGGATGACTTCTGATTCGAGACGTTCAAGTGCTCCGTGATATTTGACGATCAATTCCCAGGTTCTTGCGGCAGGGGTGTACCCTGTGCCGAGAACCTGGGATTTTAGCATTTCGGTTTCAGTGGCAGAGAGGGCGAGGTTGAGAAGGTTTTCAAGCTTTGCATTTGGCATGACATGATTCCTTTTGACAGGGAGTTGCGGATTTTATATAATATATTCCATAAAAGTATGGAGTGTGTTTGAAAATGGAATGTAGGATGAAATGTAGGGTTCTATTAATATTTTTTCTCATTGCCGCTTTTCTTAGCGGATGTGGTTATTCCAGAGAGGAAAAACAGCAGATGAAGGAGATTTCCCAGATCAGTAAAGAGAATGCTGTCAATTATATCAAGGACAAGTATGGTTTTGAGGCAGAAGTTACTGGGGCGGATGTTTGTACAAAACGGTTTGAAGTTTTGGCTCATCCGACGATTTTGGGCTGTGCAGTAGTCTCTATGAAGTATGATGGAAAAAAAATTAAGGTACATATCAGCGGAATGACTGACACGTTACAGGGTACAGATGATTTTCAGCATGATGTGATATCAGAAGAAGCAAAAGAATATTTTACTTCTTTGCTGGGGTATGAGATTCAGGATTTTTATATAGAATATGCGAATGGAGAAGAAAAGAATCTGATCAGTGAGTTGTATCAAAGTGGGGATATTGAGAACTTTTTGCAGAACCATGCTGCATGTATCCGGATCGATGACTGCAGGAATCAGGATTTAACGGATTTCCCAGAAACAAATCCGAAAGCAGCAGCTTTTCTGGAGCAATGCGCTGCAGCGTATAGGATGAAAGCGATATTGATTTCTTACAGAAGTGAGGAAGATTACCTGAGAGGATATGAACATACTTACGGCAGGGGCGGTGTGATGGATTTTGAGATCGAGCAGGACGGCCTCTATATTTGTTCCTATGCAGTTTTTGAAAAAGAGAATACGGAGTATAGACGCTTTGAACTGCAGGAATATGACGGGATCATCATTAGCTGTATTGACAAAACAGAGGGCAATGATCTGGCAGCTTCCAGCAATCAGACAGAATGGAAGGATTTGGGGGAAACCCAAAAAGCCCCAGTTTCAGACGTGTATTCTATAGGCAGGGAAGAACATGGTGCGATCACGGTATATATACCATACGATCGGTTTTCGGAGGACTGGAAAGGGAAACGGATCTATATTCAGCACTATGGAAATGACAAGTGGTGGCAGTATAAGCCAATAACCAGCCGCACAAGGGATGGGAAGTACATATTCTTTACGTTTCATAATTTTGAAGGAAGAGGTTTTGATTTTGCAGCATTTTAGTGAAAGTATTTGCGAAATACTGTACTATTCGTGAAACAGGTTTTTGCAATTTTCAAGTTGAAAGAGCAGGACTTCTTTTTCCAGGCAGACGGGGTATTGGGCAATTTCATTGATGCAGTTTTCAATGTTCAACTGAAATCCAATTCCAAATAATTCCATATTCTTTTGAAAAGAGCCGGAAAATGGTCTGGCAATCGTTCTTTTTACATTTTCTGTAAGCGGAAGCCGTCGGTTTATAGACGGATTGCCTACCAATAATGACTTTCCGTTGTCAAAGATCAGGGCTTCGTGATAGGTTCCGTCTACAGACCGGATAAATCCAAGATTGTTAAAATGGCGGTCTTCATTCAGAATAATATAGTCCAATGTGAATATTTTTGCAAAGTAGTTGCTTAGGTCTAAGTCAATGGCATTTTGGAAAAAATCAAGAACAAAGTCCGCACGCTCCCTTGGCGTGTTCAGAAGATTAACCTTGTCGTTTAGTTTTTCGCCTGTCATAAGCTGGTAAAAGCGGTAGAGTGTGATAAATTCCTCACCATCTTCCAGAAAACTGTGACTGCGGCATCCTTTGGATTTGTTGATCAGACCAGATTCGTAACAGACATACTCTTTGTCAGTTATGGAAGAAAAGACAAGAATCTTTGAGCATAGTTCCTCTGCGATTCCTTCGCCGCCAGACGAGTCAAGCTTGTACCAGTAGTTGTCCTTGTGGAATTTGATCTGTGTCCCTTCGCTGGTTCCGTCGATGTCAGCAATGTATTCATTGTCTAAATTAACGTCAAACATCGTACTGCCTCCTGTATGGGTAGAGTTCAAATCAACGGATCTTTATGTCATCATAATTCAAGTCTTCCCCTTCGAACCGAATCCACACATAATCATTTCGCATGAGACCATGCGTTTTACGCACAATGTCGAGGGGGTGATAGTTTTTTAATCCAAGCTTGCGCAGTAAAGCATCTGCATTGACGCGGTTACGGGGAAAACATCTGCCTTCCAGAATTTCCAACACGCCATATAAATCCATTTCTTCCCTAGGAAAAAGATAGTGGATTGGACAGTCGTCAAAACGCTGGATGTGTGCCTTGTTTCCTTTTATTTCGACGGACGCAGTGACAGTATCTTTGTACAAGACTTCGAATTTCAGGTCCTCCATAAAACACCTCGTATTTTTTCGTATTTGTTTGTTTCCTTACTGCTACAATCATTATAGTATTCTGGCAAAGTGATGTAAAGAAAAATTGTGTATACATTTCGGTTTGGCGAAAGTGAGAGTCTTTAAAAGTTTAAATTCAGGAAACTTTCTATTTTTGAAATGAAAACAGAAAGCTTTCCTGATTTTTTCTTGACAAATATATCGTCGACTGATATATTGAATGTATGATATATCAGTCGACGATATATCGTAATGCGATAAATTGGGAATTATATAGTAGGGGTGAACAAATGGGAGAAAAAGATAATCCGCTGACGGAAGCCGTATATTATATCCTTCTGGCAGTTCGGAAACCAAACCATGGCTATGGAATCATTCAGGAGGTAGAACTGCTGACAAACGGGCGTGTCGTTTTAGGAGCTGGGACTTTGTACGGTGCGATACAGACGCTTCAGAAAAAGAAGTGGATCGACATCTACAGTGTCGACACAGAATCCAGAAAGAAAAAAGAATATATCATTACAGACTTAGGAAAAGCAGTTTTTGAGTCGGAGAGAGTGCGGTTGGAAGAATTGTTGAGAAATGCGGAGCTGATGAAGGGTGAATAAAAGAGGAGGAATCAGGAAATGATAAAATTTCGTTTTTACTTAGACAAGGATGCAGAGACAGAGTGGCTGAACCAGATGTCGGCAGACGGATGGGCGATGAAAAGCTTTTTTGCTGGATTCTTCCGTTTTGAAAAGTGCGAAAAGGGCGAATATGTCTATCAGGTTGATTTTGGTGACAGGCTGTTTTCTGTCAGCAGTGATTACAGGGAACTGATGCAGGATGCGGGGATCGAGATCGTTCAGATGTGGACGTATTGGGTGATTCTGCGCAAAAAAGCGTCTGAAGGGAAGTTTGAGTTGTATACAGATGTCGCTTCTGCCATTGAACATTATAAAAAAATCCGCAGGATGTTCAAAGTGGCGACGATTATAGAAATGCTTTGTATTTTTATCGAATTATATTGCGGAGCTGCCGAAGGAATCCTGTTGGGATATGCCTTTGCACTTTTTCTTGGAGCATTTTTGGTGGGATTGTTAAATGTGTTAATAAGATTGAATAATACGATCGCGGAATTGAATGCCAGTCTGACCGGAATTGAGAGAAGCGGCAGACACCGCAATATCTCAGCACTCATGGCAGTCGGACTGCTGATGAATAGCTGTGCAATAATGTTAACAGACGTTATTTCCCATGGACTTAGACATGCAATACAGATCCTTGCTGTCGTACTGATGTTTTGTAGTTTGCTTCATATGTTCCGCAGGAAATAAAGTGGTATCCGTGGATAAAAACTGTGAAGGTGGGGATACTGATTTTATAAATTAATCATAAAGTCAGGAGGAACAGGGTAATGATCGAACAGGATACAATCAAACTTTTGCGGGAGTGTGATGCGGGGATCAAGATGGGTGTGTCGTCGATTGATGAAGTTATAGAGTACGTCAATCATGAAGATTTGCGCAAATGTCTGGAGGACTGCAAGGCAAAGCACGAAAAGCTGCAGGGCGAAATACAGGCGCTGCTCACGGAATACCACGATGACGGGAAAGAGCCGAATGTCATGGCAAAGAGCATGTCGTGGATGAAGACGAATATGAAGCTTGTCATGAATGAGTCAGACCACACGATCGCAGACCTGATGACAGATGGCTGTAACATGGGCGTTAAATCACTGCACAAGTATCTGAACCAGTATAAGGCAGCAGACGAGAAATCCAAGGATATCACGAAGAGATTAATCAACATTGAGGAAAAACTGACACTGGATATCAGGGAATTTTTATAAAATTTTTATTTTTAGCATTATTTGTTGACCATTGTTCAATTATCAAGTATAATTGTAGTTAATATTTGCTAAGAATATCACAGAGGAAGTTATATCGTTTAGATATTTTGTAAACTTTTTTTGCTTGTAACTATTAGAGATACGGAATGGTTATGGTATTTTTCACAAATAGGTACTGCGTAGTTAGTTGAAAGGGTATGGTTGCAGGTATGGAAAGAAAGAATGAAGTATCGAATGGTGAGGTTTTAGGGAAGAATAGTCAGGTCGCACGTCTGAGAAAAATCGTTAAACAGACGAATTTCTCATTAGTACTTGGTATTGTTCTGCTCGTACTGCTGTTTTTTGCCAGTATCAGTTATGCGTTTGTCTCGAATGAACAGCTGGAGAGTACGATGTATCTGAATCAGTACCGTCTGGGTTCCAAGGCGCTGACAACAGCAGTGCAGTCCTATGCGGTTACAGGCGATACGATGTATTATGATGATTATATGAGGGAGTTAAATACAGACAAGAACAGAGATATTGCATGGGCAGGTCTGGAGGCGAACAACATTAAGGATCACGAATGGGCAGAGCTCAATGAGATTGCTTCCCTCTCCAATAATCTGGTGCCTCTCGAGGAAGAAGCCATGGCAGCAGTAGCAGCAGGCGATACGGCTACTGCGATCGCGTTTGTGTTTGGGGAGGAATACTCTGACACGATACAGAAGATCAATTCCATGACAGATAATGTCATCACAGATATACAGAATCGTCTGGATTCCTCAAAAAAAATGTTCTTGATGATACAAATCATCTGTGCTGTTGCTTTTCTGGCAGGTTTTATCAGGCTGGCACAACAGTGTCTGCGGACGATTCGTTTTTCACAGACAGAGCTTCTCACTCCGATTATCAAGGTTTCGGATCAGATGGCACTGCTCGCGGATGGTAATCTGCATACAGATTTTGATCTGAAGGAGGATGACAGTGAGGTTGGAAATATGGTTGCCTCCATTCGTTTTATGAAGGATAACATGGCAGCCATTATTGGTGAGATCGCTTATGTTCTGGAACAGATGGGTCAGGGAAATTATATTGTGTCGGTAGAGCAGAATTATGTCGGTGAGTATGTGAAAATCAAAGATTCCCTGAGCAGGATTGTCGAGGAGATGCGTGAGACAGTCAGCACCATACAGGCGGTATCACGTGAGATTGACAGTGGTTCCGCACAGCTTGCATATGCGGCAGATGATCTGGCGACGGCATGTACCAGTCAGGCAACGGAGGTTTCTGATCTGATGCTGCTGTTGACAGAGCTTGGCGACAGTATTGAGTACAATGAAAAAGAGGCCGAGGAGGCTGTGAAGATATCCAATCTGGCAAGTTCTACACTAATAGTAGGTGCTCAGAAAATGGATGAGCTCAGGGAGGCGATGCAGGAGATCAACCAGTGTTCCGAGCAGATTATTTCGGTCATTGCGGCAATATCGGATATTGGGGATGAGATCGACATGCTTTCCTTGAATGCGTCCATTGAGTCCGCGAGGGCAGGTGAAGCTGGGAAAGGTTTTGCGGTAGTGGCAGAGCAGGTTAAGAAGCTTGCAGAAGCGTCACAGAATGCAGTAGGACAGACGTCTGAGCTGATTGAGAGGACTGTCCAGTCTGTGGAAGTCGGGACAAGGATATCCAATGAGGCAGCCGCCAACATGGAAGAGGTGCAGATGGGAGCTGAGGAGACTACAGGCCGCATCAATGGCATTGTGGAGAAGCTGAAAAAGGAAGTTGAGAGTATTGCCCACATCAATGAGAGTATCGGTGTTGTGGCAGGAATTGTGGACAACAACTCAGCGACATCGGAGGAGACAGCGGCAGTCAGCGAACAGCAGAAGGCTCAGGTAGAGTCCATGGTAGAGCTGATGAATAAATTCAAGGTATGACATAAGGTACATAGCCTTTTTGTGCGGCATATGATGGTAGTAAGATCAGTGAAAAATGTCGCGTGAGGATTCTTATGAATGATTTGGAGAAGGCGCAGTCCTGCATTACACAGGTAACGCAGCAAGAGCCATATCTTACAGGTGAGGGTGTGATCATCGCTGTACTTGACAGTGGTATTGACTATTTCCTTCCGGAATTTCGCGGTGCAGACGGGCAGACGCGCATTCTGGCGATATGGGATCAGACGCAGCAGCCTGATGAAGGGCAGGGGAAACTGCCGCCTCCGGGATACCGTGAGGGTGTACTTTATACAAGAGAGATGATTAATGAGGCACTGGCTTTGGGACGTGAGAGCGGTCAAAGGCTGGTGCCTGTTTTTGACGTATCGGGACATGGGACAGCGGTAGCAGGTGTAGCGGCAGGGACAGGAATGGGAGTAGCGCCCAGGGCGGAGCTGCTGGTCATCAGACTCGGAAATCCACAGGCAAATTCTTTTCCAAGGACAACGCAGCTGATGAGGGGACTCAACTATGCAGTCAATCTGGGCGTGGAGCTGGGCAGACCCGTAGCGGTTAATCTCAGCTTTGGGAATACATATGGCGACCATCAGGGAAACTCGCTGCTGGAACGGTTTATCGACAACGCGTCCGAAATTGGGAGAAGCGCTATTATCATAGGGAGTGGAAACGAGGGTGCATCGGGAGGGCATACGGCAGGCGTGGTGCAGGGTGGCAGCCGTGTGATAGAACTTGCAGTAGCCGATTATGAGACTGGACTGAGTATTCAGTTGTGGAAGTTTTATCAGGATGTCTTTCAATTGGCAATCATCTCGCCAGGCGGGGAGCGGACGACGCTGGAGCTTTCCAATATCAGGGAAGCGCAGGCAGTGCGGCGTACACTGGAGCAGACACAGTTGTTGTGCTATCTGGGAAAACCGCTTCCGTATAATGTGCAGCAGGAAATATTTATTGACATGATACCAGCGGGAAGTTATCTGAACAGCGGCGTGTGGCGCATGGAGCTCCAGCCAGTGTCACTGGTGACTGGGGAATACAGGCTGTACCTTCCGAGTTATGCGGCGAGGAGTGCTGCGACCGGATTTTTCCTGCCGACGCCGGAGATGACGATCACGATTCCATCGACGGCAAGGCGCGCTGTAACTGTCGGTGCTTACGATGTGTCGCGCAGGAGTTACGCGGATTTTTCAGGAAGAGGATACGTGTACCGTTATAGCGACGGCAGGACAGATACGGCAGGAGGAGAGCAGATTATTGCAGATGTAAAGCCTGACCTGACAGCACCGGGGGTAAATATTACAGTACCCATGCCAAACGGAGGTTATGAGCAGGTGTCGGGAACTTCCTTTGCGACGCCGTTTGTGACAGGAGCAGCAGCTCTTTTGATGGAGTGGGGAATTGTCCGCGGAAATGACCGTTTTCTCTACGGGGAGCGTCTAAAAGCAAGCTTGATACGAGGAGCACAGTCACTTGCAGGAGTCCCAATGCGCCCAGACAGCAGGATCGGGTGGGGGACGCTTTGTGTCGAAAATAGTCTGCCAGAGTAGTATTGAGGAGTTTTTGGCTAATAAGCACTTTAAATTAAAAGCAAGAGATTTGAAAAGAATGTAAACTGCATTTTGAACGTAGTTGTGCATTCACTATGAAAATAATATGATAAGAAATACAGAGGAGTGTATATAGGGAATACATATGACAGGGCATTTCGGAAAACTGAAATGATTGCTGACAGATAATAATCCAGTGATCAATGGGAGGATATTTTGAAAAGACTTGATAAACTGGAACAGGAAGAGATTATTGGGCCGTTTGACTAAAATTTTTCATGTTCTTATGGCGCGCTGTGTTTTGAAACATTTTACCACCGTAGTACTGAAAAATTTTTAGGTTATTGGAAAATCACTTTATTATATGGTAATTTTTGGAAAACTATGATACAATAAATCAGAAAAGTAAACAAAATATATTATAAGAGAGTAGAGGAATTCAATGGGAGAAATAGCTTTCATTCATTTGTCAGATATTCATTTTCATAAATCGAGTGGAAATGAAGGGGATATAGATGAAGAATTAAGGAATACACTACGAACGGATTTAAAGCTCAACGCAAAAAATAATTTATGTAAAATAGAAGGAATATTGGTTGGGGGTGATATTGCCTTTTCAGGACAAGAAAAAGAGTATGAGATTGCAAAAGATTTTTTTAAAGATATGGTTTCAGACTTGGGAATTGATGAAAAGAACATCTATTGTGTTCCCGGAAATCATGATGTTAATCAAGAACTTACAAAATCATCTATAAGTTTGCTTAATGCTCAAACGGAAATTGAAAAGGCTAAAACATTGGATTCCGCTGATTTGCTTTTAGAGAAATATATAGAAGATCCAGCAAGTCCTGATTTATTATTTAAATCAATTGAAAATTACAATAATTTTGTTGCAGCATACAGATGTAATATAAATCACAAAAAGCTGACATGGACAGCAGAATTTCCTTTGGATAATGATATGCGGCTAAAAATATGGGGTATGAATTCTTGCATTATATCAAGTTACTTAGACCAAAAAAACAACGCCGCCATTCGTGAGATGATTATCGGACAAAGACAAATTCCTTCTTATGAGGATAATGTTATATGGGTTTCGTTATGCCATCATCCTATAGAGTGTTGGAAATTTGCTGATGAAATTCAAGCTAAATTAGATAAGCGTATAGACATTCAACTATATGGTCATAAACATGAGCAGAAAATTAATAAAGGTTCTGATAGATTAGTTCTTGGTGCTGGTGCAGCGCAGCCACCAAGAGGAAAGCCTTGGAATCCAAGATACAATTGGATAAGTTTTGAATGTATTAAAAAAGATGATGGTAGGTATATAAAGGTAAAAATATTTCCAAGGGTTTTATCTGAGGATAGAAATAATTTTGAACCGGATAAGCTTAGTTGTCCCAAGGGAACAAACTTTTTTGAATATGAATTAAATATTGATGAAAAGAGAAGAAAAGACTTCCAAGATGCTAAGCCTATGCAAACGGAAAAAAAACCAGTACCCAAAAATAATAGCGTAATGTTTCAAGGGATTGAAAAAGAAATTGTTTATAATTTTTTTGAATTATCATATGTGCAACAATGTAATATTTTGTCAGAATTGAAGTTGTTTAGAAATGAATATGCAGGAAAACGATATATTGAACTTATTGATAAAATATTAGCAGAAGCAAGAGAAAAAAATTGCTTAGATCCATTGAATGAGATGATAAAACAAAAATTAAAGCATTGAAGGATAAAGATATGGAATTAAAAGATTTATTTGAAAAAAATTATAAGAGAGTATGCAATAACCCCTCTGCAGAACAACTTAGTAGTAGACTCAAAGGAATCAAGGCTGCAGAAGAGGCGTATAATAATGATGTAAAGAT
>CAMWLV010000125.1 GCA_947175175.1 uncultured Lachnospiraceae bacterium | reverse complement strand
TTACTTTCATATAAAATGCTCCTTTGTATGTTCTGTCACTCTCTGATAATTATAGTGTAAATGGGGAAATATGAATACTTATTTTTACTTGTCAATCAAAACTAAATTTCAACCGCAAAGGTGGGATTTTTTTGGTCTTATCATTCCACTTTTTCATAAAATCCATCCTTGCTTTGTTTTTCTGATTTAATTGTAATATACTCTTTTCAATATGTCTAATTTTCAGCAATTTTTTTTTGCTAGAATTTTGGGGTATATGCAGCTTTACTCCTGACGGTAATTTTCATGTCCGGAAGTACTTCCTGGAAAAAAGAAACCGATACTTCAAGCCTCACTGTTGTTTCTGCCTCAAATGAGCTTGTATCGCCGGATGCCAGTCCTGCATTATGTATATACACCTGCAAACCCGTAATCCGGAACTCTATTGCCCTATCAGATGATATTTTATAATGATATCCACCGTCCTCCTGAAGACCGAGCAATCCATCCAGCCTTCCATAGATATCCCCATAGTTCAGGCTCTCCTCAAAAGAACCGTCTGTCGGCTGGTCCCCGGCGGCATATCCCTCGCGTACCGCATGGTATACATCTGCATAGTTATCGTTAATGGTGGATATGATTGCCTCCTGCATTGCATCTTTCCATCATTTATGGTACACCTCGCTTTTCCCGCTTGCCCTCGCTTTCAGTTGGACTGGAAATGAACCAAAGCCGCCAAACAACCCGATGTTCCTCTCTAATGTAAGTGTTACTGTTACCTCTTCGTTCAGCTGGATATTTCCCGTCTTTGACCATGATACAGATGGGTATAACCCCGTTTTTTCGTTTAAGACCCGTTCCCTGTCGCTTGTCTCCGAACCTACCCGTCCTGCTATTTCCGCCTCCCTCACAAGCTCGTCCGCAAAATTATCAAGCTGAAGCTTCACAATATATACCGGATACACGCGTACAGCAAGCGCAATCACCAACATTGCACATAGAACCAGGACAACGGTATCTATATAACCTTCCCCTTTCTTGTTTAAAAGGTTTTTTCTTTCTTTCTTCATACGCGCCTCCTACATCATGCCGCTCATGGACTTTAAAATCTCGTACCCGATGATAATAATATATGTAATCATAAAGCACATCAGCATTGCAAATGAGTATTTTCGTATTTTGGGCGGGATTTTCTGATCCTTTGTCTTTAGGCGCTGTATCTCTATCTGCTTAAAGTCATGCACAAGCATCTGAAAATAGACCGCGCTGTCATCTCCCCTTAATACGCCTATCAGACCACGCACAATATCAGACAGCTGCGGCGAATTTAACCTTGCCTCAAAACGTGTCTGTGCAGCCTCGTAGCTGGAGGATCTCATATCCGCGCACACAATGTCCAGTTCCTGCGCAAATTCCGGTCCTGCATTTTTCTTGTAATATTCCAGGATGGATAACACGTCCCTGCTGTTCTTAAGTTCCTGTTCAATGGTGGACGCAAATCTGGACAGCTCATCTTCTATGGCTTCCCATTTCTCGCGAAGTTTCTCGTCCGCCTTCCCTATCTCATTGAAATAAACCATGACGGCCGACATAAGCACTACAATTGCTGCCAGTGGGAATATATAAAGGCAGGGGATAATCCCCAACAGGACGATTGACGTCTTTATTATCGCATAGGAAGTGTATACCTCTGGAGATATATTCATTCCCGCCGCTTTCAATGTCGCCGACATCCACGCTTTTTTATGCTGGTTCATTGGCAGATGCCTTGATAATACCGCGGCGCCGTCCATAATTCACATATCCACTGTTTTGGCGGCTTTCTTTTCTGACCACACCGCAGCTGACATTACCTTTACTGTCTGCATGGTCGGAATCCGGAGTATGCCTGCAAGGATCAGGAACAGTCCGGCAGCAAAAAAACGCCAAATAAAATCATTAATATTACCATTGTTCCCTCCTATCTCCGATATTCAATTGGCTTTGTCAGCTGTACAACTTTTGCCGCCGAAAAGAAAATAACTGCAGCGGTAATGCTCAGCATCACCTGCCCGATCACGGGTGTCATCAACGCGTTATACCAGTCCTGATTTAAAAAATAAAGAAGCGTTATGTTCCCCACTACAAGGATTACCATTGTGATGAACTCCCAGCATGGTTCATAAACCATATACTCCAAGTCCGCGTTTACAAGACGCATATCGGACAGCTTAGCCACAATCGGCGTCAAGATTGTCTTTAAGCTCCTATCAGTCTGGCACTCCTGCAGTGCATCGCACCATTCCTCAAAGGTGGCATTGTGTATTTTTGTCTTCAGTTCATTCAGTGCGCTCTCTATATCCGGATTCACAAGTCGGATGCGGGATGCAAACTCCTGAAAAACCGTCTGAACAGGCGGATTTAAATAAAATATGCTTTCCTCAACCGCTGTCAGGATATCTTCGTTTCTCAGGAAAGAAGTGGTGATCATGGAGAGCACTGTTTCAAGCTCTGCGGCAACATCTTTCTTGAACGAGTGCGCGGTAAGCTTGATATACCAGAACGGCAGGAACAAACACCCTGTTGCCAATACCGGGACAAGAAAAAAGTTCCCCATCAGTATAGCTGCTGACGCGCTCAATGCAAAAAACAATAGCGCCGTCGTACAGAGCAGCGGAAACTGTTTCTCTCTTCCGGTCACGTTTAAAATTTCCTGCACTTCAAGGATTTCCCGTTTCAGCAGCGGCATCTTTTTTGAATTGGTTTCTTCCAAAATGGCATCCTGCATATTTTTAGGTCCCCCTGAACAAGTCCGCGGTAAAATCTTCAAGCCGGATATTCCATACAAAGAAGCATCCCATGATCATGCCTATACAGGCAATCAGTTGTAATGTCAGCATTTCTTTCCCTCCTCCCCGGTTATCTTCAGCAATGTTTCCTTTGGCATTCCGTTTTCCAAAAGTCTTCTTTTCAGCCCCTCGGAAATTCCGTTTACCTTTTCATGGTCGCCCTTAATCACAAACTTCGTGCCTTCCATACGGGTCTCCCGGATATGGTAGTGGAACAATGTCCGGAAGTTATATTTCCCGTCAGGCAGGATTTCACATTCCATAATCTCCATGATTTTACGCTTCTTGTTCTCAAGCTGCTTTGTAAACACAATAATGGGAAATGCCTCCGTCACCAGGGACATCAGCGTTTCATCTTTAATGTCATATTCTCTTTTACAAAACGTACACATTCTGCGGTACGTGGACTCGCAGCTGTTGCTGTGGATTGTCGTAAGCACGGTATGACTGGTACGGGCGGCTTCCTGAGCCGTGTATGCCTCATAGCTTTGCATCTCTCCTACACAGATAATTTCCGGATCAAAACGCAATGCCATATCCAAAAGCAGATCCTGGTCGACGTTCTGCTTTTCATTTTCTGACGCCCTAGTAATTGTATGAATAACGCTGTTGCAGACTGCGCCATCGCGCTCCCTGACAAGATCAAGCTCACGGCTTCCGTTTTCTATTGTGAAAATTCGCTTGCTGTCCGGTATCGTGCCGAGCAGCCAGCCAGTTACCGTTGTTTTTCCGAAACTTGTCGCTCCTGCTACACATATACTGATTCCGTACCGAAGACATTCCGAAAGGAAATCCATTTCATCTTCTGTCGCCGTTCTCCTATAGTCCAATAAGAACAATCTCTGTTGTCTGTTTCATCGTATCGCCAGATAAATTTTACCTTGCAATATTGTAATTGTCACAGAAACAACAAAAGCTTTGGATAAACCAGAGCTTTTGTTGTTTTCTTATTCTATTGTGCACTAATATTCTCAACAATGGACATTTCGTGAAGCCGCTTAACCGGAGAACGGACTGCAAGCAATGTTGAAAACAAAACAACCCCAACAATCAAGCTCACTGTCGCCACTGGAACACTCCAAGAACTTCCCCAAATATTTGTGATTAGACTCACAAAGACTACCCAGTGCATGGGAATCCCAATAATACAGCCTATCACACTGCCACTAACTGCATAGGTCGCCGCTTCTGCAATAATCATCTTAGCCAACTGTCGATCACTCATTCCAATAGCACGCATTGCTCCAAATTGTTTCATTCTGGCGGATACGCTCATACTGATGGTATTCATAATGTGAAAAATCGTAATCGCTACGATAATGGACAAAAACCCGTATACCAAAACAGCAAAGGCATAATACAGTTTTCTCTGTTGCTGAACTGCTGACAGATTATTTGTGAAGAATACGCCACTGTCCGCAAATATGCTTTCTACCGCCGCCACATCTTTTTCCGTTGCCCTATTCTTAAACTGAACATCAAGGATGGTATATCCGGTTGCTCCGGTCAACCCTGTAAAAGTTGTTTCGGAACAAAAGATTGTTTCTGTCCCCTCTATCCGTGCCAATGAGCTTTCTGAAAGAACTCCTGATACTGTGACAGTACGTTCTTCATTATTGATAGACAAAATGATACTATCCCCTGTATGAATCGGGATACTTTCATTATAAACAAACAGGACCTGGTTTTCTTCCTGCATAACAGCATCAATGGAGCCTTCCATCAGTGAGTCCCTGACCCAGTTAAACTGGTTTTCTTCATAGGAAATCACGTTTGCTGGATGTGCTTCACCATCGATCAAAGCCGGAACATCATATGCAAACATGCGTTCGTAAACACGTTCTATCGCGTTATTTTGGGAGACTTGCTCAAAAAGATCATGTCCTATAGAGCAGGTGTTCGTTTCGCTGGCAATGGATAGATCTGGCTCCCATACCGCCGGCATGAACGCATTTTTTATAAAACCCACAAGGGCACTGAATGTTAAAAACAGTATAATACAGATAGCGAACGCACCTGACATAAGAAGGTAATTCTTTTTCTTTGCTCTTGCATGATGGACACCCAGCGCAGTTTCAATTTTAAAAGAGCGGGTATTGGCAGCTTTTCGGAAAGATGTCCCTTGTTGTGTGCTTCCCGAAACAGCCTCTAACGGGGATACCTTTGCCGCTCTTTTCGCTGGAGTACGCGTTGCCAGAAGCACTGTAAGAATCCCCAGCAAAGTACTGATGACAATACTGAACCAACTAATTCCAAAGGTAGGCATATAAGCAAACCACTGGCGGCTGATCACCCGCATAGCCGCTGACAAAAACCAGACAACAACAACGGACAATGCAAGACCCATAGGAATTGCTGTTCTACACCAGTATAACCCTTCACGGCGCACAAACCGCATTACCTGCCGTCGCGTTGCCCCTAGGCACCGCATCATACCAAAAAATTCCGTCCTTTGTGCCACATTGCTGTTCAGACTGTTCGAAATCATCAGGATACAGGTGATCATGACAATAACTGCCAGGATAAATGCTACCTGATAAATTTGTTTTATACTACTACCCTGCATCTGACCTTCGATACTTAACAGTACCTCGTTTGCACTTACCTGCTCCTCCGTCAAACCATGCCATGCCTTTATATCTGAAATAGTTTCCGGCATGTTGCAAAGGGGCGAAAACTGAAGCATAAATTTTTGCTCGAAAATGCTGCCTGGTGCAAGTTCCCTAAGCCCGCCTTCTGTCAAAACAAATACCTGACCCGCTGACGTCCCTAACCTGGCCATGCCACTGTCATCCAAAAATCCTGCAATGGTAAAGCTAGCAACACTTCCATCGGATCTTACGACCTCTATTATATTTCCGAGCGAAACTGTCGTTTTTAATGCTGCAGGAACCGCTATCTCGTTGTCCGCATTCGGATAGCTACCTTCTGTCAGCGTATTTAAGAATATATCCTCAAATACTTTTTGCTCCTGTACGCTGACTGCAACTGTCTGACCCCCGAAAGAATAGCCCGCATCTGGCGAAAGAAAAGTATGCCAGCCGGAAATTTCCACTTCAGGTCGAGCAGCAATCAATGCAGCCGTTTCGTTGTCAATAGAAGAAATCTGATAGTGCCAGTCTCCCGTTTCCAATAGTTGTTTCTGCGTCATACCGCGCAGATACATATCAGCAAGGCCAAACATGACAGCGACCAGAAATACGGCAAGAATAATACAGATCCTGGTCATTTTACTCTGCCTGCGGTGTATTTTAGCTGATATGGGTACAAGCTCAAGATAATATTTCATTCGCTCCACCTCCCAAATCTGCAAGTACACCATCAGATACACGGAATACCCGGTCTACCGATGCAGTCAGATTGTTGTTGTGGGTAATCATCAAAATCGTCTGCTGATAACGCCGGGATGCCTGCGTAAGTAAGTCAATGACATCCTGACTGTTCTTGCTGTCCAAATTTCCTGTCGGCTCATCCGCCAGGATCAGTTTCGGTCTGTTAATCAGGGCGCGCCCAATAGCCACACGCTGCTGCTGTCCGCCGGATAGTTGATTAGGTAAGTGGTGACGGCGCTCTGTTAAACCCAACAGTCCCAAAATATCATTGATAGCTGCGAGATCAGGCTTGCGGTAATCAAGAAGCAAAGGGAACATAATATTCTGTTCCACATTCAACTCTGAAACGAGCTGGAAGGACTGGAAGATAAAACCGATGTTACGCCGCCTGAAAACAGTCCGCTGCTCCTCCTTCATGGAAAACAGATCCTGCCCATCTAAGATAATTCTGCCAGAGGTCGGGGTATCCAAAGCACCAATGCAATTTAACAGAGTACTTTTTCCGGAACCGGACTCTCCCACAACTGCAGCAAATTCCCCCTTATTCAACGAAAGGGAGACATTTTTAAGGGCATCCACTCTCACTTCGCCCTTTCCGTAGGTCTTACACAAATTATGTACTTTTAAAATTTCCATTTGAAAAGTACCTCCTTTCTTGCTTGTCTGAAAGGATAGCAGGCTTAGCTTACATTTAAATGAATTTTAGCTTACAATTTTGTAAGCAAGGATATGGTAAAAACAGTCCCTTCATTTAGATCGCTCTGTACAGAAATAGTCCCTCCCTGACCTTCCACGATAGATTTTGCCAGTGGCAAGCCCAGTCCAATCCCTTGTGTATCCAGTGAGTATCTGCTCCGATAGAAACGCTTAAAAATATGGTGGATATCTTCTGGGGCAATTCCTTGTCCGTTATCAGCAATCTTAATCCGCGTCATAAGCGGAGAACATTCCCATGTAATATGGATTGTTCCACCCTCTTTTATATGGTCTAACGCATTTTTAACAATATTCCCTATTGCCTCGCTTGTCCATTCTACATCACAGATTAGGGTATCCGTTTCTGTTCCATCTATCAGGATCTTCTTCTTTTCATAATCTGCCCTTGTGGTCAATTCACTGACAGCCTGCATAACCAAATCTGCTATCTGGCAGGATTCCTTTCCAAAAATAATAGTTCCCACATCCAACCGTGTAATTTTCAGCATAGACAAAATAAGCTGCTCCATGCGTCCCAGTGAGATTCCTATCTTTCTTGTAAATTCTTTTACTGTCCTGACATTTTCTGGTTCGTTCTCGATAATCTCCTGATACATGGAAAGAGCCGCCAGCGGTGTTTTAAGCTGATGTGAAATATCTGAAATAGTAGCCTTCAAGAATTCTTTTGCCTGGTGTTGTGCTTCATTTCGGGACTGCAGTATCGTTGCAAGCTGGTCTATGGAGGTACAAAGCTGATAAAATGCTCCTTCTCCCATCCTCGGCATATGCCTGGAATAGTCTCCTTCCATAAAACTTTCTATAATATCCATAGCATACCGATACAGACTGTCACGGCTCTGAAGAAACAGGTATGTCCCAGCCAAAAGCAGCAGGGAAAAACATACTCCTGCAGCCAGCAGGATTTCCCCTGTTGTACGCTCGAATGTGGCCGTAAAAGGGAAAAGTTCTGATGTTGTCTGTCTTGTCCTACCAACGGCTGCAAGAAAAGCGCTTCCTGTATCGCTGGTTTTAGTGCTAGAAACCGCTGCTCCGATGATTTCTCTGGAAACTCCCTGATCTAAGAGAGAAGTAACTATAGCATTCTCGTGATCCAGAAAAGCCTCCTGTACGGTATTTGTCTGGACCACGATAAATCCGAATCCTGCAAGAAAAAGTAATAATATCATTCCTGCCATGAAGCAGCAGTATCTCCTGATTTGTTTATCATATAAAAAAAACATATTCATATAGATGCCTCTTTCCACTGATACCCAAAACCACGGACAGTTAGTAAATGTTCCGGATGAAACGGATCTTGTTCGATTTTTTCCCGGAGCCTTCTGACATACACGGAAAGGGTGTTATCGTCAACAAAGTCCCCAGAGCTATCCCACAGCCGTTCCAAAATAGTATTTCTGGTAAGTGTATGATTTGCATTCTGCACAAGGATACAAAGCAGGCGGTATTCTGTAATTGTAAGGTCGAGCGGATCTCCTCTCAATAGCGCCCGGCTGCACATAAGGTCAATCGTAATATCCCCACATTTTGTCAGAGTCGGATTATTTTGTGCCATTGCCCCTGTCCGACGCAGCAATGCCCGTATGCGGGAGCAGAGTTCCCCCAGTTTAAACGGTTTTGTAATGTAATCGTCCCCACCGCTGTCCAATCCTCTGATGATGCTCACTTCTTCATCAGATGCAGTCAGGAAAATAATCGGTATCTGCGTGTTCTTCTGCCGCACCTTTTCGCATACTTCAAATCCCGTCCCGTCCGGTAATGTGACATCCAGTATGAGTATATCGAATCTGCTGATTTCATTCAGTAAATCAAGCGCCTCTTTGACAGTTCGGACAACCGTGGTGTCAAAGTCGTTCTTTTTCAAAGAATAACTCAGGCCGTCGATGAGGCTTGCATCATCCTCCAATAACAAAATCTTTTTCATGTCTATCATCCCTCCTACAAACAAGTAGTTTCTTTGCGTCTTTTGATCTCGATCACAATCATTCCTGCACCTTTTAATAAACCATATCAGCACTATTATATACAGCATGTCGTATAATAGCAAATTACAATTTCGTAAGACTTGATATTAAAAGAACTGAATTATATCTGAATTTACCATATTTTATTTTTTCTTATTGACGTTGCTATTCTATTGTTTTTCTAGTCGCTGTCAATTTCTCCTCTAACATATTCTTCAGCTAGTTCGGTATATACAATGTTTGATTTTTTATACACTGAATCTTATAAATATTAATTGTCTATTTGCTTCAAAAATGTCCCCATGGCCATCATAAGATCTGTTGCGTTCCCATCATCCGCATATGGCATATCCGGAGTTTCTTCCATATAACAAGTACGATATCTGTCCATAACCTGCAGCATATCTTCTTCCTGACCATCAGGATCGGCTTTTGTCAGCTGGGCTTTTCTCTCGGTTTGAATAGAAAAGGCTGTTTCCCTCTCTTCTGCGATTACCGAAGGGGTGTTCCTTACCTCCTCAGACAAAGCCTGTGATACGCTTTCCGTGTCCTGCTTCTCCTTTCTTCCAAGCCCTAGTAAACCTCTCTTCTTTTTCCCGCCCCCGATATAATATTGATACAGCTCATTCCATGCAGCATACGGGTAACGGATCTGGGCAGGCTTGCCGCCAACACCCTGTTTTCTTTAGTGCTTAGCCGAGAAGCTGCAAATCAGTACTTCTGATCCGCGTCCTCTGCAAGCATTCCGGTTTCCACAAACTCCAGATATGAGTTCAGGTATTCCGTGTTTGCTATATTATCCGCTTTCTCCCTGTCGCGGGAGGTTTCAATTCCATAATACTTTCTGGCTTCCGCATTTGTCCTCATTTTCTTCAGCAGCGTCAGAAACCTTCTCGGCTCTGCCTCATCCAGAAACAATGCGTCATATATTGCGTAGGCATACAGCAGCTTGATGTAGTCATCCCCATAGTGAATCTTATCCAAAAGGAAGATGATCCTGTTCTCCCCTATGTCTGTAAGCTGCACCAGTTCCTCTTTCTCATACGGTTGCCGCTCTGGAGGTTTTCCTCCAAAATCAGCAGTATGCCTTCCTCCTGATCCTTCGCATACTGATATACCCCTTCCTTGCGGTACCGACATTCAGTCTGTAGGCCTTTCCCTTTTCGCCCCAGCTTCTGTTCCAACGGCTCCCTCAGCTTTTCGCTGGTTTCCAGAGAAAGACCGTATAAGAATTTAATTTCTGAGTCCATTTCCATAATGCATTCCTTCCCTATTCAATGTAATTATCGGGATATAGACTGTCAGGTGGCGTATGTACATTGACCGGCAGAATGACCTTTCTGTTTTCTGTAATATAAGGCTGCATAATATCAATTCCTTTTCCCTTAGCTACAATGGACTCGGTATATTCCGCAACTGCCCTGACATCCTCCTCATCCATATCTGACAGCATTTGCACTAAAACTGTTGCGCTTTTCTTTTTCAGTTTCATGCTTTTAGCTATGTCCGATATGCTTCTTATCCAGCTTTCCTTTTGAGAAAACAGCTCTCCCCTGTCAACGTTTTCAACAAGTACCGCGTTGGCGGCATCTCTCAAAATCTGGCACTCCCGATATTGTATTTCAATCCTGTTATCAATATATCTCATGGTCTTTCTCCCCTTTTTCTCCATTTTAGCGTGCATATACGGGAAATGTCAAAATTCCACGCGATTTTTTTATTTTACCTTGTTTTCTTTTTCTCTGCAATCTGCGGTATGAGAACGCTTTATACAAAAAGGCTTGTTTTTGTATACAATTTCCCCCAAAATGTAGAATTGTAAATTTTTCCTCTGAAAAGCTATGATTCATCCTTATTGCGACTTTCCCGTTGTTTGTGGTTGTTGTGGTGGTCCGGCATTTCAATTACGCTTGACCTATATGCTAATCATAAAGGAGGTTTTATATGCATAAAAAAGAATACCTTCCTGCCTGTTACCGATATATTAAGGAAGATAACCGCAGTCATATACTATACACACTCGTTACAAAAAACACAAAAAATAATACTTTATCTGCCGCAGAATTCCACTCCCTCCTGTGTGCTGCCAAATTGTCATCCATAGAGGACCCGCTTCCGGATCCGATGGAGGAAGTATCCTGTTTTACTATTGTATCTAATTACAAGTGCGGCTTTATTTGCGGTTTATGCCCCTATTCTGCCCGGTATAAGAACAGGCTTGCCGCTGAGAAAGAGAGCCTTTTGGCTTACAGTCTGAAAAACTATCACAGCTTCCAGAGCTTAAAGAAACAATGTTCAAACCCTAATGTTTTCCAGTCGCTGTTTCTTTTAAATGAGTTTCCCTCCGGAAAGATTGTTGCAACACTGCCGTTATTGAAGCTTGCGTACAATTACCTAGAGCATACCGCAAAACAGAATACGGACTTCGGGGAGTACCCGACTGCCACCACTGAGGCGCTGGATCAGAACAACCACGAAAAGCTTTTGCTGCAGAATATACAGACTATCCGTGAAGTCCTTTCCAGACTACAGTACGAATACAGAAATGCCAAAGAAAACGACGTACATGGTGTTCTGGAAATGTGCCTTAACCCCTCTTCCGCTGTAAAAACGTCTTCTTTTCTGCCGTCTGCAGCAAAGGAAGATGCCACGCCCAGAAAACCGCCCGCGCCTGATAAGGAACCTTCTGCGGAATGCCTGACGGGACTGGTTCAGGAGCCGGAGCGGAAAAAGAACTCGGAAAAAGCGTCTAATGACAAGCCGGTGATATTGGAAGCCAGTATATTGCAACTTCATACTTCCAAAGCTGCAAAGCCGCCAAAACCCGATGCGGGAGAACCCACAAAAGACACGGATGGCGACTCTGATCTGTATCTTCCCCTCTCTTTTTCCGTAAAAGATGCAGAGAATATGGATTATCCGTTCAATGTTCTGACGGGATGCCCAGGGGAGCTTCATCAGTTTAAGGCTTTTTTACTGTACAATCCCATTATGGGGGTAGAATTAGTTACGAATAATGAAACTGGAAAAGATATGCTGCTTTTCTGCGCATCAAATTCGTTTTACTATGTTCCTACGGAAAATGCCTCTGTTCTGGCATTGCTCCGCACGTATTTGTCAAAAAGCAGTGTCCGGCGGCAGGTATGTCTGGAGCCATACAGACTATATTATTACTTCAGACAGCAGGAGCTTCCTTATGAAAATATCTATTCCTTGAGGACTTCTTATAAGGTATTGGCTGATGCTCAGGGAAAATGTGGAATGAAGCCGCTCGCCGACATGGTAAAGGAGCTTGCATCCAAAGAAAACTGGTACGCTCTGCCCCCGCACATCTTTGCAATGCTTCATTATGTCAAAATGTATGAAGTGTTGGAGAACAATCCTTTGATGCAGGATGAGCAGATAAGGAATAAATTTAATATGCTATCAGGGATTGATACCCTGATGGATATTGAATATGAATTGAAAGATGTCGCAGATTCTCCCGCCTTTCTATTTACCAGAAACCAGAAAGGGGAAGTCTGCTTCTCCTTTCAGCCGGATATGGTGATGAAAAACGGGATATGCTCTGGTACTTTTACTCTGGCCGCATCCTGACCGTTGAACTGCCTTGTGCCCAGCCTTCTTTACCGCTTTGCAAAGCAGCATCTGCCGGAAAAGTTTGGATACCGGATGCTACGATTTACATCAGACTCATTTACGATTGCCATTACGGAGGATAATTATGTCCAGCTTTGTGAGATCGTGGCGAATCTGTCTACGTTCCTGGCGGAAAAGCAGGGGCTTTTGTCTTTGACAATTAAGGAGGAACGGTATACTTAACTGATTAATAGTTTATCCTAAAATCCTGGCATAATTACTCATACTTCCCACACTAAAATCACGAGAATACGCTGATTTTACAATGAATATCCAAATAAAAAAGACAATGCCTCTATTTTGATGTATAATATAGTTGCAACAATAATTAACACATCAGAGAAAGGCATTGCCATGAAGAATCATAACACAAAACCTTCCAATATACAACAGACTGATCTTAAAAATTCATATAAAACTACAGGCAGCGTTACTGTTCACGGGTCAGCTTGACTTAAAGAAACCGATGGTTTAGACTTAA
>CAMWLV010000124.1 GCA_947175175.1 uncultured Lachnospiraceae bacterium | reverse complement strand
GTTTGAAGGTCTGTTGAAGAGATACTTCGGCTAAGGTAAACGCCTCGGCGTTTGAGGGACTTCTCAAGAGATACTTTGGCTAAAATATTACAAGGGGATCGCGCCTAAAAGCGAAATCCCCTATTCAAAAAATAACAGATAAGGAGACGAATAATTATGCGTAAATATTTTTGTAACCCTTGTGGATATACATATGATCCTGAGAAAGGTGATCCTGAGCATGGCATTGCTCCTGGCACAGCATTCGAGGATCTTCCTGATGATTGGTGCTGCCCTCTGTGTGGTGTGACCAAAGATATGTTCCAGCCCTGCATTGATAATTACAACTAAATAAATCGTTACAAGAAAAATGCAAGTCGTCATTCGACTTGCATTTTTTTCTAGATATTATCAATTGATCACTGCGCGATGTCTCAGCAGATAGCTTCCATCTGTACGCGGAACCGCCTCCACGCGCATACTGCATGCGTTCTTATGTTTTTCTACAAGATAACGATCGATGTATCCCTCCTGACAGTCACCTCTGTCATACGCCTTGTAGATATTATTCCAAAGTTTCTGATCTGTGACAATCAGGTCAAACGTTATGACTTCATCATCCCTGTCAATCATTGCATCAAAACATTCATTAAAGTAATCATTGATATCATCAATATAATTTTGATCCCCGCCGCCACGCACTGTCATCACTGTAATCGAATCCGTATTCGTCGCAGTATTCGGTGTGGTGGTCGTGTTGTTCGACGGTGTCGTTGTTGTTGTTGTCGTTGTTGTCGTTGTTGTCGTGGTAGTTGTACTTGTCGACGGTGTCGTCGTCGTTGGAGGCGTCACAGATGGATTTACTTCCAGACCGCTGTAACGGTTGCCGTTGCACGCCGGAAGATAGATCGCCAAATCCCGTCTCACATGGTTTGATGCATAGTCAGCATCCGAGCAGTTAAAATAGTCATACGTGTTTGGATTGGTATCATCCCATGTACTGTCCACATTGTAGTAGCCGTCACTGAGCTTTACAATATTCCACGCATGATTCTCTCCGGCATAGCCTGTCACATAGTAACATGGAATATCAAGCTGCTGCAATACATACTGCAGTGCCCTCGCGTAACCGGCACACACAGTCCTTCCATACACAAGTGCACTATACGCACTCTGGTTCATCGGCGCATTCGCGTCATATTTCACCCCGCTGATCAGTGTATCATGTGCAATTCGTTCCTTATCATAATCTGTATATCTTCCGTAAGTCTCATCTGTTATCCGCTTTGCCGCTGCCTCGAACGCGGCCTTTGACGAATCAAGATTGTTTGCTGTCACATTGAACACCAGCGTAATGTCAGCAACGCTTCCCTTCGGCGTATACTGATACTTGTATGCTGTATCAACCCAGAACAATTCCGGATGATCATTTACCACCGACGTAAATGCATTTTTCAGATCATTTGCCGTAATGTCCTCCACTGGCGCAAAATGTTTATTCTGCGCGTTGGCATTGGCATAAATCTGTCTGTAAATTGCTCTCTGTGTCTCATTTATAATTGAATAATACGGATAAATATCACTGTCAAACGTCAGGCTGCTGCCTGTCTCTCCCTTGCTGAGCTCCTTTGCGATCTCGTCCGCCTTGGTCTGCGAAATCTCCGTGCCGGTTGCCTTGACCGGTATATAACCACTCAGACCCGCAACCTTTCCGGGAACGCTTAGCTTGCTTTCTGCATTCCCATCTGTGTCTGCACTATCCACAGTCCTCGCATTGCCTGCCGGTGTCGTATCACTTATCAGCGTGTTCCCTTCCGGTGTTTGTGTATTTTGCGCTGCCGGCAGCGTTCCAACTGTCACAGTCGTATTCACTGCAAGCATCTCATTGACATGATTGGAAGTCTGTGCTTCCCCTGCCTCCGCCTTTAAATCGGCACCCATTCTGACCGCCAGTTCCGGATTGTAGTGGCAGACCGCAATAAAAAGAAGTATAAGCGCCAACAAGCCACCAAATCCGTACAGCACCTTCTCTACTATACGCATATCAGTTTCCTCCTTGATTGATTCTTATACTCCCCCATGAGCCTCATCCTCCTATGGAACTGCTGATAGATAACCTGCCTATCTTGATATCTCTTTACAGTTCTTAACATCCCTGTTAATTATATATTAATTTTATTATAAAACGTTACTATATATTTGTCAAATTGTATTCTTCACCCAAAATGCGGAAACCATGTTATTTTTTTCTCAGGTATGTCATAAACATGTTACCGTTCTGCCGGAACATATTTGTGGCATCATTCATTCCCACTTTGTAGACAGAACCTGTCTCTGGATTCATCACCACAACATTCAACTCATTAAATCCAATCACAAGCATTGCACTGTCATCTTCAAGGGAAACGAGAACAGGAATGTCCTGGTTTACATAGTACAATATTGCATCTAAACTCACACCCCTTAAGTCAAGCACCATTGCATCATTGATATTTTCCTCCAAAATCTGCCGCACTGTCTTCCCTCTGTCGAGCATTGGCTGTACATTCTTGATACTCCCGCAAAATTCCAAAATTGTCTCCAAACATACCGCCAAATCCGAGCTGCCTTCGCTCCGCTGACTGCCTGTGATTGCCATAATCTGATTCCGTGTGCTCCTGGTCGTCCGCTTCCATATATAATCGCCATTCTGGTTGACCACGGTTCCGCTGATGCTATAGGCAAGATTGATCGCCTCCGCCTCATGTGTAAAAGTACCATCAATCCCATAGCGTCCATATACATAGTACCTGCTCACAGGATTCTCAACATCTACGACAAGCTCCCTGGAGCCCTCAAACAGTACTTGAAGTGGTTTTGTGTTTTTGGGCTTTTTGGTTTCCATCGCATTTTTGAGGACAAGCTGGACAATCTTTTCATAGGTTTGTGTCACAACCAGCTCAGAGGAATTGTAGCCGCTCTGCTCCACCAGATTGTTAACAATCTGGTCATCTGTGGTGGCGGCGTAGCTGCCATCCTCCTGCTTGACCACGCGTGTCAATGTAATCAGATTTTCCTCGACAGACGCATCTGTGACATAGATATTCTCCCGTTCGTAAGTCTTTAAAATTTTTCCGTTTTCATCCTGAATGTAGACCGTATTCATCGGAAAAGTCACAGAACCGGAAAAATCCATCTGAATATCCTCATACCGCGCCACTCCGTAAATCAGATCTTCCTCGATAAACCCAAGCGGCAGGATCCTGCCATCACCCGATGTCTCAATTTCCTGCGTTTCCCCAGTGTTGAGATCCATCAGGATCAACTTCGTACAATCATATGCATCCGCAGAATTCTGCCACACGAGCATCCTGTTCGTGTCCGACACCTGAAAGCTTCCCTGCTGCAGATTCTGGGCAATTTCTTCACACGTCCGATCCATCAGATTGATTGCAAGAATCGAACCGTCCAGATAAATATAAAAAATGCCGTTCCTATTAATATAAGACAGCTGCTCCATATCTGTTTTCAACGTCGCATATGCCTTATTGTATGGTATGAATATGAGTTCTTCAACCGTATTGAGCATTCCGTTGTACTCACATACCTGCACACCTATGCTCCCCTCATGCACGCCGCGGTTCATGTATCCATAAACCATAAAACGGACATTCTCCGTCTCATCCACATTCAGGATCTTGATGTCGTGATTGTCATAATTGCTCCTGGGATCGTCCTCGTCATAAAAGCTGAAAAGATACGCCATCTTTTTGTCAGCCGCGTGATAGCAGAAAAGCTGGTTCTCGTTGACAAACGCTAGGTTGGAACCGCCATCGCTCTCCATCATCTGCACTGCACTGTCCCTGATGCCTAGCATGATCTTATTGCTGCCGTACACATCCGCTTCCGGGTCAAAAATCTGGTTCATACCGCGCTCATAGTCAAGCAGATACGTTCTGTCTGGTGTATATCGTATCCGAAAAAATTCGACCACATTATACTCATCCCGCTTCTTTCCCTCAATCGTCTGCACTCTGTAACTCATGCGAATCGAGGCTGTCTGAGTCTCAATCTCACTGATGATGATCTGCGGTTCAGAGATCTGACTGACATTTAAGTCCGCCCATGTGACCTGATTCAAACTGCAGTGAATGTCTACGTGGCTGAGTATCGTATTGTCCCCCCGCGTATTTGACTCCATATACATCGCCAAGTCTTTTGCCTGTTCCTTGTCAAATGTCTTGTCGTGAAATTCCTTTACAAAGCTTAATTTCTCACTCGCGTGATATTCCTCACCATCTATAATACGCGTATAATACCGCACGGTATCGTTTCCAACCTTGAGCATCAATATCCAATTGTACTCAACCCCGGGTTCGATCAAATCCTTTATCGTGACATTCGCCTGTATGCTGTCACCTTTGTCATTGTAATCGCTGACTTTCGTTCTCTCAACCAAACGTGTACCATCAATACTTCTTACCTCAAAGGAGATTTCATTGATCTCATTCCCATATTTGTCCACCACAAAACTAAGTGTTCGTCCCTCCCCGAGCGGCGTGATCGTATCCCGGAAAAAACTCCCATCCATCTCCTGTTTCAGCCCATGCAGATAATTGTATGCAATCCCGCGCGTCGTGATATGCACCAGCGGGAGAGACGCCTGCGCCATACTGGTCGTCAATTCCTCATTTCCTTTGTTATAAATACCGCTGCTCACAAAAAGAGTGATGATAAAAACCACAATGCACGCAGCCAGTTTGCCGATAACTTTCTTCATAATAACAACTCCATCTATCAATTCTCTCTCAGCAATTTCTGAAGTGTTGGGTTGATGTGCAGAAGCTCCTCCATCTGAACCAACTCCTCATGCTGTTTCACTCCTGCATGGTATTTCATGTGATTTTTCTTTACTGCCCGTATCAGTATATTTTTGGGCGTATGCTCCATATCGATAAATTCAAGTACCTGTGTGTCATATCCATATTCCTCAAGCAGCTCTGCCCTGACCGCGTCTGTCAACAGCGCTGCCATGCGTTCTTTGATCAAACCGTACTTTAACACTGGCTTCAGCGTGTCACACGCAATCTGTCGGTTCAGCTCATGCTGGCAACATGGAACAGACAGGATCACACGCGCATTCCACTTTACTGCACGGGCAAGTGCATAATCCGTCGCAGTGTCGCAGGCGTGCAGCGTCACAACCATATCCACGTCTCCCGTATTATTTTCATACGATCCGATATCTCCTACCTGGAATTTGAGATGATCGTACCCCAATTTCTCTGCAAGTGCCTGGCAATTCTCGATCACATCTCTTTTCAAATCCAGTCCAATGACATCAATGTCATATTGACTGATGATTTTCAGGTAATAATATAACGCAAATGTCAGATAGGATTTCCCGCATCCAAAGTCGATGATTTTTAATGGGCGTTCTTCCTTGGGAAGCGCAGGAAGGATATCGCGCACAAATTCCAGATACCTGTTGATCTGTCTAAATTTGTCATATTTTGCTTTGACGACTTTGCCTTCCGCGGTCTGCACACCCAGCTCCACGAGAAACGGCACTGGCTCATTCTGTGACAAAATATATTGTTTTTGTTTATTGTGCGCAAAGTCAATCCCTTGTTCCTGTGGCTCTTTGGATTTTTCCCTGACTGTTGTTTTTCCCTTTTTGCTCACAAGGACGATTACCTTATGGCACTTTGTCTCCAACTCGAGCTGACGAAAATCTGCTGTCATCGCATTGACAAGATACTCTTCAAGCTCGTCAGAACAAAGATTTTGATGGTAAGCCTTGGTTCCCACAAACCGCTCCGCCTGGTAAAATAGCTCCTCCTTTTTGAGCACAGGCCGTATGCGAAGTTTCTGTATTTTTTCACGGTCGCGGGGATTGCTCGCCGTTACGTTTAAGATGATCTCCTTATTCTCTATATAATTCGTTAATAATTGTCTTAATTGATCCATAAATTTCATTCTATCATGAAACACCAGGCATTAAAAGACTTTATAATATTAAAATTATATGGTTTTTGTCACATTGGCTCTCCAATGCCATCCAAGATTGTTTGCAGTCTGTTATAAGACGCTTCACTCGCAGCACCATAAAGCATCTGAAAGTCGTCCTCCCCACATTCCATAACGGCAGCCATATTGTCCATTTCACTTTGGTAAAGAGTGATCTTCATACCACCAATCCAGTTCTTCATCTCATATGGAAATTTTGTGAGCCTGGACTTGACCAGATCCACATCCTTTTGCGTCAGCCAGTAATACTCCTCCGAACCATATTCAAAACCAAAAACCGCCTCATACGCAAGCGCTGCCATCAGAAATTCGCTGGCTGTCGGCGCACAAAGAATCCAGTTCTGATCATCTTCCGTAGAATAAACCGGCGGATCAGGCAGACACAAATCTTTCCTGTAGATTCCGGCATGGCAGACACTCTGGTTCTCGTCCAACAAAATCATATATTCTGTCTGTCGCAGACATTCCCCTAAGCCATAATGCTCTGGCAGTACCCATTGATCCTGATTCACATTATGAAATACTTCTGTCCGTCCTGCAGCCCTGTAATAGTCCTCCAATACCTGTGGTAGCGCACCGAATCTGTTACGGAGCAATTCAATATCCGCCTCCGTGTACCCCTGCAAAGTATCCACGCCATAAAGTGGTTTAATTTTTTCCAAAAACTCTGTTGACATGCTTTTATCCTCCTTGCTTCAAATTCCAATTCCAAAAACAGCCCCACAGAACTCTTCAAATTCCTGTGGGGCTGCCTTTTATTAACAATTATTATAATCTCTTCAAAAGTTCCTCTCTCGCCGCCTCATAACCAGGCTTTCCGAGCAGTGCAAACATGTTCTTCTTGTAGCTCTCCACGCCAGGCTGATTAAACGGATTGACACCGAGTAAATATCCGCTCAGACCACACGCAAACTCAAAGAAATAGAACAGCTCGCCAAGATAGAATTCACTGACCTCCGGCATATTGACCATAAGGTTTGGAACCTGTCCGTCCGTATGTGCCAGCACAGTACCGTTCATCGCACTCTTATTGACAAAATCAACAGTCTTACCAGCAAGATAGTTCAATCCGTCAAGGTCTACTGGCTCTGTGCCGATGGTGATCTCTTCCCTTGCTTTCTCGATATTGAGAACCGTCTCAAACATCACCCTTGCACCGTCCTGGATAAACTGTCCCATGGAATGAAGGTCTGTCGTCAGGTCAACGCTTGCAGGGAACAATCCCTTCTGATCTTTGCCCTCTGACTCGCCAAAAAGCTGTTTCCACCACTCTGATACATAGTGTGCACTCGGCTCATAGTTGCAGAGAATCTCAACGGCTTTTCCCTTTCTCAGCAAAATATTTCTGACTGCCGCATACTTCATGGCGTCATTCTCCTCAAACGGAAGCTCCAATGCGCTCTTTCTTCCGCTTGCAGCGCCTTCCATCAGCTTGTCGATATCCGCACCGCTCACTGCGATCGGAAGCAGACCTACTGCTGTCAATACAGAGAAACGTCCTCCCACATCATCGGGAACAACAAAGGTCTCATAGCCTTCCTCTGTGGCAAGATTCTTCAAAGACCCCTTTGCTTTGTCCGTCGTCGCGTAGATTCGCCTGGCAGCGCCCTCCTTGCCGTATTTCTTCTCCATCATTTCCTTAAATACACGGAATGCAATTGCCGGCTCTGTCGTCGTGCCTGACTTGCTGATCATGTTGATGGAGAAATCCCTGTCACCAATCACATCTATCAGATGTTTTATATACGTAGAACTGATTGAATTTCCAACAAAATAAATCTCAGGTGTCTTTCTGATGCTCTTGTCCACCATGTTGTAAAAACCATGACGCAAAAACTCGATCGCTGCCCTTGCACCCAGATAAGAACCGCCGATTCCGATTACCAGCAATACCTCACTGTCGCCCTGAATCTTCTTTGCCGCCTCTTTGATCCGCGCAAATTCTTCCTTGTCATAGTCTACCGGCAGGTCAATCCACCCCAAAAAGTCATTGCCTGCGCCGGTCTTGTTTACAAGTACCTCCTTCGCGTCAAGCGTGAGTTTCTTCATGTACTCAACCTCATGATCATTGATAAACTGTGCTGCTTTTGAATAATCAAACGTTACCTTGCTCATTTGCATTCTCCTTTACAATCATTGTCACTATGTCTTTATCCCGCCATTTCTAAGATAATTATTCCCACTCCACACAGGCTGTACAGAACAATCATCCGTGAACACAAAATTAACCGGCTTCGACTGCTGTCTGGATTCTAAACCAATTTCGTGCCTGAAATGTCCTATGATCTCTATTCTAACAAAATTTCCCAAATAAATCAATTGCAACGCAAAAGTTATCTGAAAATTATACCCGGTTCCCAATGATCGTGCGGAGAATCTCTTCCAGCTCATGCGCCTCTTCCTGCGAAAAGATCGGAGCCTTCTTCTCCACACTTTCCTCAACATCAAAATCCAGCTTAGGTTCCTCCTGATGAGACTCCTCCTCCGCGGCCTTGATCTCCGACTTGCTGCGCTTATCCGCCTTGGCATTTTTCTCCTGTGCAAGCTCCCACAAAAGCTTTTCCTTCTCCACTATGCCATGTTCGAGCCGCTGCGCCACCGTATTCTCCAGATAATCCGTAAGGTTTGTCTTTAACATTCTCCTGCGCCCCGGCATGTCCACGATGGACATTGCACTCAGATACAGATAAATGCCAAAAAGGCTGATAATGTAATACGGGAGCAGATCGACAAACCGATGTCCCTCAACAATCCCGCTGAACACACCAAATCCCGCGACGAAAACGCCAGCCAGCATCAGCTGCCCCGATAAATGCTTCATAAAATTGATGCTCATACCCAACACACGGATACGGTTGATATACTTATCCACAAATACAGAAATATTCGCCACACCGCCGTTGAGCTTGTAGCAGTTGATAAAACGTTCCTTACATTGCTTAAGCAGTTTGTTGTCCGTCCCTGAAAGCGTGTCCGCCTGCTGAATCATTCTTTGGTATATCACGCCGATTGCCACCTGATATAAGATACCAATCGCCATAAAGACAAGTGTCAGTAACATGGTTGTTGTTTCCTTTGTCATGATGCTATCTACCTCTTTTCGTTTCGTTAATTCAAATAACGTTTCTTGTGTTTTAAGTATAATCATTTCCAGACTTTACCACAAGACGTTTCAGGGCAGAATCGTTCGACAAATTCATACAAAATCTGTTCTATATTTGCTGAATTTGTCTTTGTTTTGCGGAAACTGACAGGTTTCATCACTGACAGTTCCTAGACTGATATTGCGAACAACGTTGTAACAAAATTACCTTTGCCAGCGCCTTTGCATTCCCCATCTCTGTCCAGAATACATGATCCGAATCGCCATAGAGCTCGCGGTTTGCCTCGTTATCGCCCAAAACCATCTTTTTTCCCATGGCACTATATATATACGCTTTTCCAGGAATGGTTCTTTTTGCCTTGTCAATCCTACTGCTAAAGTGTCCCGCAAGGCATAAATCCGCATTTGCGATGTATTCCGCCAGCTCTTCCTGACCAAGCCAGTCTATATATTCTACATTATCCTGAATAGGTATTCTGTACTTTTTGGACACCGGCCCTATAACCTGAAAAAAGATATCCTTTTCATCTTTTAGTCGTTCAATTGCCTCCAATACAACATCTACTCCCTGTAATGGTAAGATGCTTCCGAAATACAATACCACAAACTTGTCAGCTAAATCAATTCTTTTGTGCTGCGTCCGTGGATAATATATTGTCTTATCCGCTTCCAAATAGACTGTTTTGAATCTATTCCTGTCTCCGTGAAACTCATGGATAAAATATTGCGCGTCCGCCTTCGTGTCCGTGATGATAAAATCAGCCTTCTTTATCACATAATCATCAATCCAGTGGCATATTCTTGCAATTGGATTATAAACAGAAAATATCTTCCGGTCGTTTACCAGTGTATCATATACAGAGATAAAAAAGTCGATAATGAGTTCCTTATCTTTATATTTCAGAAAAAATGGTGCGGCAAGCTGCGGCGCAAATCCAAAAAAAACGACATCAAAATTCCTGCCCGAAACCATCAGCTTCCACCATACCTCAAAAATTCTCGCGGTATAACTTCTTTTATCCGAATAGATTACTTTTAACTGGGCTGCATTTTGCTTTAAAAAATTTAACTCCTGTACATTTCGTATGTAATCAATATTCTTCGTTGTCACAAAGAGAACTCTCTTTTTCCTGATCCTATGCCCTAACTGCAACATTTCCCATCTCCTGAAATCTGACCTTTTAAAAATCTCAGCGTTTCCCATGCAGCATGAAGGAGATACATCCCCCACCCCGACGAAAGCCGCCCTGTCAATGCCACGACTTTAAGCTTCCACTCCAGATCAGACAGTCTGACTGTGTGAAAAGCAGTATAATATGGCTCACTCTCTATCACATGTTTTACATAGGCAGCCTTTTCCTTTAATCTTCTCTTATTTTCCCTGTTAAAAAAACACAGGCGGCAGCAGATACTAAACGATTTTATCATCCGGCACATCATTGCCCCCTGTAGTATATCCATATCTTCACCGTTCCACAATTCCAGCGAAAAGAGATAATTCCATACCGCCTTGTCCTGCGAAACGCGGTCAGGTTTATAGGTGTTGGTGATCGAATCCGTCACGAAACGTCGGTAATGGTATGGTTTTATCTTTCTGCATGCCACTTTTCGTGCCGCTCCCAGCACTTCAAAATTAAATACCATGTCATCCAACACTTTAAGACGTTCGCAAAACAGCAGATGGTTTGCTGTCAGGAAATCCCTGCGGTACACTTTGTCCCACGGCGCGCCCATCGGATCATTTTTTGCTTTTCTCCAAAAAGGTGCATAGAGAATCCCCCCCTGCAGCCTTCTTATCCTTTCCGTGTTTGTCAAATCTTCATCCTCCGAAAAATGCACCCACTCCTTCTGCTTATGCCCCACATTCTGATAGGCCTCCATCAAGAGCACATCGACATCAGTATGCTTCTGAACAACCTCGCATATACCACGGACTCCGCCCTTTTCCAGCCAGTCATCCGAGTCCACAAAATACAGCCATTTCCCGTGCGCCCTGTGTATACCAGTGTTCCTCGCTGCTGCCACTCCTTCATTTTGTTTGTGTATCACATTTACACATTGATATTTTCGCGCAAATTCATCAGCAATCCTGCCAGACTGATCTGTCGAACCATCATCAACCACCAAAACCTCTATCAATTCCAGCGTCTCTGCATTCACAGTCAGTATGCTTTTCAGGCATTTTGTTATATATTTCTCAACATTGTAAACAGGAATAATGATTGATAACAGCTTATTCATCTAAATAACCCCCTTCCCTGCTGATTATAAATGGCAGTAGTACATAAAATGGAAACGCCATCGCAATCACGAATCCATAGCGGAATGCAAATGCAATCGGAGTTGCCACCAAAAGACTTACAAATAGTAGCCACAGCGGCACTGTAATAACTACATACTGATACAATTTTCTATATAAAAGCCATAGTGTAACAGCAAACAGCAGCCAATATGCTGTCCCCATACTTAAATATCTGTATGTAAAACGGTTACAGTAATACACAACAATCAGCTTTCTAAGCAATTCGGGAAGAGGACTATTCTGGTACAAACCAAGCGTATTTTCCCATATTTCCTTATTGTAATACTGCTCTTTATTTCTCGTCTCAATTCCCCATATGCCATAAGTGCTTAAAAGATATGCCTCTGCACAAACTCTAGGATTTTTCAGTAAAAGCTTCCCCCATATCCTTATAAACTGCCCCTTCGTCTGGTTGAGATACTCTCTGTCAAACTGTTCACACCATTTCAAGGTATCGCTGCACCCAGGCGAGTAATTTTGCCATTCTTCTTCTGGAAGAAGCCTATACAAATACTGTGCTTCATCCTCCTCCAACGGTTTGCCTTTCACGACTACCGCTGCTGTCTGTTGCAGGGGAATCCCCACACGTTCCTGAAACAATGGTTCATTTCCTGCAGGAGTTATCAGACTACGAACCAAAAGCCATAACACAACAACTCCGCCAAACAGAATCAATATCTGTTTGATGTGCTTATTATAAAATAGACCAAGCGTTAGAGCCAGCCCCAATACAATCATTATCCCATTATTCCGAAAACTGATTATGCCAAACAGCCATAATGACATTTGAAACCGATCAGATTTCGAATCCAGCAATGTTCCATTTCCAGAAGCCAACTTAAACAGCAATAATAACAGTGCAAACAGGCAGAACGAAAAAGGCGTATCCTTAATGGCGGACACCGCATAAGTTGGAAATAGTGGCGCTATTCCAAAATAAACCGTCAACGTGCAGCACAACCATCTCGCTGCTCCTCTCTGCCGCAGCATCGTAACTGCTTTTGCAAGTACAAAGGCCATTCCTGCCATCTGAACCAGCGATAGAAGTGCTAGTCCCAAATTGGGATTATGCAGAAAGCACCCAGCACGATAGAAGGCATACAGGTACATATTGTATAAAATCGGGTGTTGATTGCTTAATTTCAGGGGATCTTCAATAATACGTATTGTGTCATTCATTGCCGTTCCCGGATAGAACGCAAGAAAAAACACAAACCACATTACAAAAATACAGGCATAAGTCTTTCTAAAAAATCCTTTTGTATTTCCATTAGTTGTCACTATATATTTTGCAGAGAGCGCTCTTAATTTTGGGACTGCTTTCTCTATAAAACATTTCAGCAAAATATAGGTTACTGCATTGAGCACTGCAAACAGCAAAATATCCCACCAACATAAACGCCGCATGTATACTTCCTGCCAGCTGTCCCTAACTTCTCCCGAACCCTGTATCTTACAGACAAGAAAAATATTGGTTGATGAATAAATGCTAAACAGCACTAAAAATATTGTTCTTCTCTTTTCTTCCATAATCTCCCCATAGTAATGAAACAGAGTACACAAGCAAAAAATCAATTGGCACAAAATTGCTGAAAAACATCGATTCCATGAACAAATAACTACTAAGCCCTAGCAGTAACACAAGCTTCCATGCTTCATTGTCTTTCCATGCCCTAACTGCCGCACATACAACACATGATAAATAGCAGATTGCGGGCACTATTCCATAATAGTAAAAAATCTGCACATATCCCATATCGTAATCATTATGATTGTTGCGATCACCAAACAGATGCCAGTTCTCGGCATAAGGCAGAGCATACTTCGTATCGCATGGATACGTCGTCAACTGAGTCATCCTTCCCGAAATGAAATAATTGATTTTAACCATCAAACCATTCTCCACATGAAAGGCAGCCAAAACCGATATGACAAGCATTAATAGAAACGATAGGATGAACATTACAAATATCAGATTTGTCAATCTCTCCCATTTGAGGAAGCGGACGCATAACAATCCCAAAATAACAGCTCCCCCCACCATAAAACCCGTGAAGCTGTCTGTAAGATAAAAG
>CAMWLV010000123.1 GCA_947175175.1 uncultured Lachnospiraceae bacterium | reverse complement strand
ACATATATGTATCGTTGGGCAAACAATGACGGTGAGAGAGAATGCATATATGCGCATACCTTAAATGAATTAAGGGAACTGGAAGAAAATATAAACAGGGATATGGTGTTAGGTGTATGCCGGAAAGCTCATACATTGAGTGAACAGATTGAGAGATATCTGAGAACAAAAGTAAATCTTGCAAATTCTACAAAAGAGAACTACAAATACTATTTCAATCATGTAATCAAAGAAAGTCGTATAGGAAAGACAAAGGTCACAGATATCAGGAAATCGGATATTCTGCTTTTCTATAATTCTCTGACCGAACAAGGATTAAGTATAGGGACTGTCAAGATTATTCATAAAATCATACATCCGGCACTCCAGCTTGCTTGTGATGATGATGTGATTGCAAAGAATCCAGCGGATGGATGCACAAAGGATTATATAGACAATCCTGAAAAGAAGTATGCGCTAACCTTTGACGAGGAAGAAGAATTTCTGACAAGGATTACAATGCGACCGAGAATGAAGCGTTATTATCCGATGTATGCGATCATATTAAAGACAGGAATACGTATCAGTGAAGCAATTGGATTAACATGGAATGATATATCTATGGACAATCGGGAAATTAATATCAATCATCAGATCCAATACCGTATGTTAAATGGTACGACACAGCTATATGCGACTGATACAAAGACGAGTGCAGGCAGAAGGACAATCCCCATGACAGATGAAGTGTATCAGCTGTTTATAGAACAGAAAAAAGTCTGGCTGAATACGAAGAAAGATCCTGACTTTGAAGTAGATGGATATAAGAACTTTGTATTTGTTTCCCATATGACAGGAAAGTGCATGAATCATAACAGTGTAAGACATATGATGCGGACAATCGTTGACATGAATGATAAAAGAGAAGTACAGTTACCAGATTTGAGTCCACACATTTTAAGACATACTGCGTGCTGTCGGTATGCAGAATCGGGGTGTGATATTAAAGTGCTACAATACCTTATGGGACAGACTGATATAAAAACCACCATGAGAGTGTACAATCATGTCGATATGGAACGTGTAAAACGTGAGCTGAATAGGCTTAAAGAGAGGGATTTGCAGTCAAAAAGTTTACACCATTTTGCCGATAATTTATGTGAAAATATGTAGATTTACGTGTGATATAGGGAAAATAACTCGATATCACAAATTTAAGAAAATGCCGAAAACCCCTTGATTTTCAAGCTTTTCCGTGCTATATTAATCTACGTAAACAAAATAACAAATCTTCGGGGCAGGGTGTGATTCCCTACCGGCGGTAAAGTCCGCGACCTGCTTTTCGTTCTATTGCGCACAGCGCGAGAACAAAGTGGCTGATATGGTGCGATTCCATAACCGACAGTAAAGTCTGGATGAGAGAAGATACAGGTTCTTTGCGGAGATGCAAAGAATAATATGTTGTGTATAAAACCCCGAATGCAAGGAAAAGCATTCGGGATTTCTTTTATGCGCACACCGATGCTTCCTGCCAACTCCTCGGAAGAAAAACAGTAAAAAGGAGATTGAAAATTATGAACCAGTTTATCACAAACATCATTGAAAACCTCACATTTGTGTTGGAATTTGTGGGACTTGTGGCAGCGTTAGTGCTTGTGGCGGTGATTGCAGAGAAACTCATCGCAAAGCGGAACGGAGACAAAGGTAAGATCCTGACGGCGAGAAAGACCGCAATGATCGGAATGTTCTCTGCGATTGCGGGCGTATTGATGACGATCGAGCTTCCAGTGCCGTTTGCTCCGCCTTTTTATGGGATTGATGCCAGTGAACTTCCAGTCCTGCTCTGCGGTTTTGCATTTGGTCCTGTGGCAGGTATCCTCACAGAATTTATCAAGATCATCATCAAATTATTGTTTAAGCCGACCTCTACAGCATTTGTTGGAGAGCTCGCAAATTTCTGTGTGGGCTGTTCCATGATTTTACCGGCAACACTGATTTATCATGTGAAGAAGAAAAAGACGACGGCAATCATCGGAAGTGTAGTCGGAACCCTCTGCATGACAATATTCGGAACGCTTTTCAATGCAGTGTATCTGCTTCCGACATTTGCGGTGATGTATGGTATGCCCCTCGATGCGATTATCGGAATGGGTACAGAGATCAATTCCAACATCACAAATGTATTTACTTTCGTGGCATTTTGTGTAGCGCCGCTGAATCTTTTAAAAGGTTCCGGCGTATCAGTTCTCACATTTTTATTGTATAAGCCATTGAGTCCGATTCTCAAGGCATCTTACGACAATACTGCGAAAACACGACACGCAGAAAGAGCCTAAAATTAATTTGATTATAAAAGACACTCATGCTTGATAAAAGCGGGGGTGTCTTTTTTGATTTGTTTATCAATTCTTTAGTAAAAGGTTATAGAATGATAAACACCTTTTTATAAAAAATACATAATTGCAAGCCTGTCTTAATACAATTTTTAAGGATTGTAAATTAATGTAAAATTAAGAAAATATTAAAGACAAACTTAAGCAACAGTGCTATAGTATGAAATGTTCAGGGATTGTGCTTGTAAAAGACATAATGAAGCAGTTCCTAAGTATAAAAGTGAGAACGGGGAAATGAAAGATGGAGACGGATAAAGCATTAATAGAGATAAAGGACATGAACAAGATTTACAACCCTGGTGAAAACGAGGTACACGCGCTTGACGGAGTAGATCTCACCATATGTGAGCGGGAGTTTGTGGCGATTATAGGGCATTCTGGTTCGGGCAAATCAACACTTATGAATATGCTTGGCTGCCTTGATGTGCCAACCACAGGTACTTATATGCTGCATGGTATAGACGTGTCTGACATGGATGATGATGAGCTGTCGGATGTCAGAAACAGGGAGATCGGTTTTATTTTTCAGGGATTCAATCTAATACAAAATCTCACAGCGGTAGAAAATGTCACGCTGCCGCTGATTTACCGCGGAGTAGGCAAAAGAGAGCGGGAGGAATTGGCATTAAATGCGCTTGAGAAAGTGGGATTGTCGCACAGGCTTGACCATAAGCCAGCACAGATGTCAGGCGGACAGCAGCAGAGAGTGGCGATTGCAAGGGCAATAGCGCAGGCGCCGCCCATCATACTTGCCGACGAGCCGACTGGTAATCTTGATTCCAATTCGACAAAGGAGATCATGCAGATATTGCGGGATCTTCACAGAGAGGGTAGAACAGTGATTCTGATCACACATGACAATGAGATCGCGGAGCAGGCAGACAGGGTGATCAAGATACGCGATGGTAAGATTGTTTCGGATACAAAGCATGACATGACACTTGGTCATGATCAGATAATCAATCAGGAAAAAGGAATGGAGGATGAAGGAAATGAATAAGGGAGAGAAAAATACACAAAATGCTGCAAGGGCAAAAAAGCCAAATAGACGCAGGAAAAAGCGGCTGAAAATAATCATTCCCATAGTGCTGGTACTTGCGATATTCATTGCCGTAAAATCTTTTTCGAACGATGAAAATACGGCAATTCCTGTCTATACAAACAAAGTATCTACAGGTGACATTGACACAGAACTCAGTGTCAGCGGAAAAGTGATCGCAGAGGAATCTGTTACTTTTTTTGCGCCAGCCAATGCGAAGATAGAGGGAATAGAAGTGAGCAAAGGCGATGTTGTCAAGGCAGGCGATGTGCTTTTGTGCTTTGACGAGGAGGCGGTAGCTTATGCAAAGAAACAGAGTGAACTGGCAGAAAAGATCAGTTCTGCGGACTACAATTCCAATGTGCAGTACAATAATGAGCAGAAGGAAAAACTTGCGCAGGCAGAGGCTGAGATTGCAGTGTGTGAGGCAGAAATTAACAACTATGAGAACTGGATCGATGAGCTGACAAATGGTGTCACAGATATTACGGCGTTGAAGAAATCAGACTTGTATGCTAAGATTTACAGCATTGAGAAAGAAATGAACACATATGACCTTGCAATGCAGTTTCCGACAGAAGATACCGATATGGAAATGCTTGCGCGGAAAAAAACAGAGAAGCAGAATGAGTTAAATAAACTGAACAACGAACTAAGTCTGCTCTCGGATTACAAGACAGATACTGGATGGGAAGAGTTGATCACACAGGCGAAAAAAGACCTTGAGGATTATAAGGAACGCCTTGCCGAGGCAAAAAGTGATAAGGCAAGTGCACAAGCGGCAGTTGAAAATGGCAGTAATCTGACAGGATATGCATTGAATAAGACGAAATCCGAGTTGGAGAGCGCTGATGCAGAAAAGAAATACGAGGCAGTGTTGAATGGTGTCGTAGCAGGGTTTAACGGAGTTATCTCTGAGCTGAACGTGGTAGAAGGCGCTTCCGTGCAGGAAGGTACACAGCTTATGGTTCTGGAGAGCTTTGACAATGTCTGTGTCGAGTTTCAGGCTTCCAAATATGCGTTAGAGACACTTGCATTGGGACAGTCGGCAGAGATCACAATATCAGGAAAAGACTATACAGGAACAGTTTCCAAGATCAATCATGTTGCAGAGGAAAATTCGTCAGGGACGCCGATGGTTGCGGTCAGGGTACATATAGATAATCCGGATGAAAATATTTTCCTTGGGATCGACGCAAAGTTAAAGATTTTGACAGCGAGCCAAAAAGGTGTTCTGCAGGCACCAGTGGAAGCAGTCAATGTCGATAGCCAGGGACAGTTTTGCTATGTGATTGACAATGGCATACTGACCAAGAAATATGTCACAACAGGCATCTCTTCTGAATCATATATTCAAATTAAAAATGGTTTAAGTAAAGATCAGGAGATTGTAACAACATCTGTTTACGGAATTGGTCTGGATGAAGGCATGACAGTGACGGGAATGCCGATGTCGGGAATGCCTATGACAGATGCCCCCACATCATCAGAGCCGGAAGCGGAGAACCATGAGAATACGGAGGACGGAACGAACAATGGCTAGAATAATAGAATATATTAAGATAGCCCTGATGAATATCCGTGGCAACAAAGGGCGTTCTTTTCTGACAATGCTGGGTATCATTATCGGTATTTCCTCTGTTATATTAATCGTATCTGCGGGAAATGGATTCAAGGTCGGTATCAGTGGACAGTTAGATGAGCTGGTTGGAGGATATGTACAGATTTATGCAGATGTGCCGAGTGATGAGGCGGATTCGATCTGGTTTACCAATGATGATCTTGACATGATTTACGAGAAAGTATCCCATGTGAAGGGAGCGACAGATGTATGGTCATTTGGCACTCAGGCAACGGCACAGAGTACCAAAGGGACATTTACTGTGGCGCCGATGTTTGGAAACGAATCCTTGCAGTATTATGACAATGCACCGATTATCAGAGGGCGTTATTACAATAAAAATGAGGCTCAAAGTTCCAGCAAAGTATGTGTCATCAATGAGCGTGGTGCAAAGAAACTGTATGGCTCCACAGATGTAATCGGACTTGAAATCAGCATGAGCATGTGGGGAATTACGGAGGACTATACAATAGTCGGCGTGAGAAAGGATAACGATTCCATTGCCAAGCAGATGACGATCGGAACAGGTGCTGATGTGTCAATGGAGATTCCACTTACCACATTGGAAGATTTGTATGGATATTATACAGATGAGTTCTCCTCCTTTATTGTGTTTGCAGATTCTTCTGAATATGTCACGGAAATTGCAAAACAGGTAACATCACTACTCGAGGCAAGGTATAATGTTCGCGGAAAAGAGTATATTCAGGCATATGATATGGCAAGCCAGGTTGGCATGATCAGCGATATTTTGAATTACATTACCATATTTATCATGCTCGTAGCAGGCATTGCCCTGATTGTTGGCGGAATCGGTGTTATGAATATCATGCTCGTATCTGTGACAGAGAGAACAAAAGAAATTGGTATCAGGAAAGCGTTAGGGGCAAAAACCGGCTCGATTTTGTTTCAATTCCTGATGGAGGCAGTTATCATCACTTTGATTGGAGGGTTTGTTGGAATTGTCTTGGGTGTTCTGGGTGCAAAGGGAATCTGCAGCATCGCATCGAGCATGGGGATGAGTGGTATGGAAGCGGTAGTCGATCCCAAAGTTGTCCTTGCAGCAACCGGATTTTCATCACTGATCGGTATCTTTTTTGGTATCTATCCGGCAAGAAAAGCGGCGAAACTCAGTCCAATCGAAGCACTCCGACATGAGTAAACAGTTATAAAATTTACATAATGACTTGCACTTTGACTACTTTTTGGTATACTGTATTAAGATACTGAATCGCTATGGAAGTGCATATTATGGGAAGCACCTGTATCGTTTGTCAATACAGGTGCTCTGTTTGTCAGATATAAAATTGGCGTAAAAGAGGTTTCATCAAATAAAATAATACGAATGGAATCATAATGGGAAGGACAGGATACAACATGGAAATGGAATTTGACGTTAAAGTGACCACCAGTGTGTTATATGACTATCTTTTGTTTCACACATATACCAGCATTTCGGGTATGCTTGGTACACTGGTTGGTGCGATGATGATTATGGCGTTTCTCTCAACCAGGTATGTGATCTATCTGATTGGGGGTGTGGTGCTCATCGCATATCTCCCGGGAGCGCTGTTTCTCAGGGCGATGCAGCAGGTGCAGAATACGCCTGCTTTTAAGCGGCCGCTTCATTACAGGATGACAGATGAAGGTGTCAGTGTATCGCAGGGGGAGAGCGAGGAACAGCAAAGCTGGGACAGCTGCGTGAAGGCAGTATCAACAGGGAGAAGTATCATACTATACACATCAAGGACAACTGCCTCCATTTTTCCGAAAAAAGATTTGGGAGACAAGAAAGAGGCGCTGATACAGATGATATCAACACATATGCCTCCCAAAAAAGTCAAGATACGTTTTTAGAATATAAAATAGGCGACAAGGTGGGAAACGGAATGGAGTACATAGAGACGAACAGTCCTGAGGAGACTTATGCAGCAGGGAAAAAACTTGGACTTTCCGCGCGGCGGGGAGAGATTTATACACTGAATGGTGCGTTGGGCGTGGGCAAGACTGTATTCACGCAGGGAATGGCGGCAGGACTTGGCATTACAGAGCATGTCAACAGTCCTACATTTACCATTGTGCAAGTATATGAGAGGGGAAGATTGCCGTTTTATCATTTTGATGTATACCGCATTGGTGACATCGAAGAGATGGAAGAAATCGGTTATGAGGATTATTTCTATGGTGATGGGATCTGCATGATCGAATGGGCAGAGCGGATCAGGGAACTAATACCAGAATACGCCCAAAATATAACTATAGAGAAGAATTTGGAAAAAGGTTTTGATTACCGGAAAATATTGATAAAATAACCATAAATTGAGAGGAAATTGTATGAAGATTCTTGCATTAGACAGCTCAGGGCTCGTGGCATCTGCAGCGATCGTGGAGGAAGATGTCACTATAGCAGAGTACACAATTAATCACAAAAAAACACATTCGCAAACACTGCTTCCCATGCTGGATGAATTAAAATGCATGACAGAGTTAGATCTGCGCACGATAGATGCCATAGCGATCGCGGCAGGACCAGGTTCCTTTACAGGACTCCGAATCGGTTCAGCGACTGCAAAAGGTTTAGGACTGGCATTGGATATCCCGATTATACCAGTGCCAACGGTGGATGCTTTGGCTTACAATCTTTATGGCTGTGACAAGTTGATCTGCCCGATTATGGATGCGCGCAGAAATCAGGTGTATACAGGGTTGTATATGTTTCACAAAGGAACAGGGATCGATGCCGGATATGATATGACTGTTGTAGAAAAGCAGTGTGCCGTTGACATTGCTTGGATCGCAGGTCAGATCAATAATTTCGGAACAGATACAGAGGTGCTGTTTTTAGGTGATGGTGTGTCTGTATACAGAGAAAAAATAATAGAGTTGATCAAAGTAAAATACAGTTTTGCGCCAGCGTGCTGTAACAGACAGAGGGCTTCCTGCGTTGCGGCGTTAGGAACTGTTTTGTATCAACAAGGAGTCATGGAGACAGCCGCGGTGCATGCACCTGAGTATCTCCGGCTTTCGCAGGCGGAGCGGGAGCGTGCAGAAAAAAGGGAATCACAGATATGTCAGTGAAAACGTCGTTAAAATATCATATACGGGAAATGCAGCGGGAAGATCTGGAGGAAGTGACCACGCTGGAGGCAGCCTGTTTTTCTATGCCGTGGAAGTACAAGGATTTTGAGGAAGTGCTCACCAATCCAAACAGATGTTATCTGCTGGCAGAGGCAGACAAGGTAACAACGGACATACCAGATCGGATTTTAGGTGGATGCATGCTTACACACATTGCCGGTGAGGGCGATATTTCCAATGTAGCAGTCCATGAAAAGTACAGAAATAACGGGATTGCGGCAGCAGTGCTGTCTGCGCTCCTAAAGCTGGGAAAAGAGCGGTATGGTATCACTGCATTTACGCTTGAAGTGCGGAGTCAAAATATCCCTGCGCGCAGACTTTACGAGAACTATGGATTTGTCTCCAAAGGAGTGCGTCCTAATTTTTATGAAAAACCAAAAGATGATGCGATAATTATGAGAAAGGATGATTAATATATTAGACATATGTTTACTGGGTACAGGTGGTATGATGCCTCTTCCCTACAGATGGCTCACTTCGCTTATGGCGAGGTATAATGGCACAAGTATTCTCATTGACTGTGGGGAGGGCACACAGATTGCCATGAAACAAAAAGGATGGAGCCCAAAGCCGATAGATATCATGTGCTTCACACACTATCATGCCGACCATATATCAGGACTGCCTGGAATGCTGCTCACTATGGGGAATGCGGAAAAGACATCACCGCTTTTGATGATCGGACCCAAAGGGCTTTCGAGAGTAGTCAATGCCCTGCGTGTGGTGGCGCCGGAACTCCCATTTGAGATCAAATACATGGAACTGACAGACGCAGAGCAAAGTTTTGAATTTGATGGTTTTCGCATCGAGGCGTTTCGTGTGAATCACAATGTAATATGTTATGGATATAATATCGTGATTGCCCGAAAAGGAAAATTTCAGTTAGAGAAAGCGATGGCACTCGGATTAGACAGAAGATATTGGGGCAGACTTCAAAAAGGAGAAACAATCATACTCGAGGGGAAAACGTACACGCCCGACATGGTCATGGGGGCACCCAGAAAAGGACTCAAAGTGACCTACTGCACGGACTCAAGACCAACAGAAGGTATTATCAAAAATGCGAAAGATGCCGATTTATTTATATGTGAAGGGATGTATGGGGAGCCTGACAAGAAAGAGAAGGCAAAAGAATATAAGCACATGACCTTTTACGAAGCCGCAGCGATGGCAAAAGCAGCAAACGTGGCTAAAATGTGGCTGACACATTACTCGCCATCACTGACAAGACCAGAAGAGTACAAAAAAGATGTGCAGGCGGTTTTCCCACAGACCTACATCGCAAAGGATGGCTGGAGTGAAGAACTCTTATTTGAGGGTGAAAATGATGAAAGGGGAAAATAGAAATGGGGAAGGTGAAAAAAGTAATCATCGTCATAGTTTTGGTTGCGTTGGTTGGAGGATATTATTTTTATCTGTCAAACTATCATGGCAAGGAGGAAGAGACAATCGTCACAGCAGTACAGGATGTATTGTTAAAAAATCTTGACGACAATTATCCGCCGACACCAAGAGAAGTCTTGAAGTATTATAGTGATATTACAAAGTGCCTGTACAATGAAAATTACACAGAAGCGCAGCTTGAGCAGATGGCAGATAAGCTGCTGGCCCTGTATGATGCGGAGCTTGCCGAAAACAATCCAAGAGAGCAGTATATCATGGATTTGAGGGACGAGGTCAAGGAATTTGCGGAAAAAGGTTATACGATTATGAGTTACACAACATCGAAAAGTACAGATGTCGAGGAATTTACCGAGAGTGGACGCAAGTGTGCAAGGATGTACTGTACCTATTCTGTAAAGTCCGGTGCAGACTATGTCTCTTCAAGGCAGGTGTTCATACTGCGAAAAGAGACAGAGACAGGGCGTTGGAAGATCCTTGGATTTGATCTTGTCAATCCGGAATAAATGTTTTTTAGTATATTAAGAAAGGTGTAATTTTATCATGCAAATAAAGAAAGACATACTCATATTGGCGATTGAAAGCTCCTGTGATGAGACAGCAGCCTCCGTCGTAAAAAACGGGCGGGAGGTTTTGTCCAATATTATCTCGTCACAGATAGAATTACATACTTTATATGGCGGCGTAGTACCGGAGATTGCCTCAAGAAAGCACATAGAAAAGATCAATCAGGTTATTGAGGAAGCTTTGAGAGAGGCGAACGTGACATTGAACGAAATCACAGCGATTGCAGTGACTTATGGTCCTGGGCTTGTCGGTGCACTGCTTGTCGGTGTTTCTGCGGCAAAGGCAATCAGTTTTGCCACAGAGAAACCTTTGATTGGCGTGCATCACATTGAAGGGCATATCAGCGCTAATTTTATTGAGAATAAAGAGTTAGAGCCTCCATTTGCATGCCTGGTCGTATCTGGTGGGCATACGCATCTTGTCGTTGTAAAGGATTACGGAGAGTATGAGATCTTAGGATACACAAGGGATGATGCAGCGGGAGAGGCTTTTGACAAAGTGGCGCGTGCCATAGGTCTTGGCTATCCAGGTGGGCCCAAGATTGACAAATTTTCAAAAGAGGGAAATCCCGATGCGATACCATTTCCAAGGGCAAAGGTAGTTGGTTCGAACTATGACTTTAGTTTCAGCGGCCTGAAGTCAGCGGTGTTAAATTACCTTAATTCCTGTGAAATGAAAGGAATTGAAATCAACAGGGCAGATGTGGCTGCGTCTTTTCAGAAAGCGGTAATTGATGTCCTTGTGGAGCATTCATTAAATGCAGTGAAAGAATACGGATTTGATAAATTTGCGATTGCAGGCGGAGTCGCGTCCAACTCTTCATTGCGCGCGGCGTTTGAGACGGAGTGTGGGAAGCGAAATATTGATTTTTATCATCCCTCACCGATTTTCTGCACAGACAATGCAGCGATGATCGGCGCGGCAGGGTATTACGAGTATATCAAAGGGACGAGAAGCGGATATGATCTGAATGCGATCCCTAATCTGAGATTAGGTGAAAGGTAAATGCGTAGGATGAATGAGATCAGGACAACAGCTATAGTACTGGCAGCAGGGCGGGGGAAAAGGATGCAGAGCAGTGTCCATAAACAGTATCTGCTTATCAGGAACAAACCAGTTTTATATTATTCGTTAAAGGCTTTTGAAGGCAGTATCATAGATGATATTGTATTGGTGGTCGGAGAGGGAGAGGAAGATTTTTGCCAAAGAGAGATTCTTGACAAATATGGTTTTCACAAAATTCGAACAATCGTCTGTGGCGGTAAAGAGCGGTATCATTCTGTTGCATACGGAATCAGAAGCATAAACTGGGAATGTGATTATATTTTTATTCATGATGGCGCACGTCCTTTTGTAGATAACGAAATCATCAAAAGAGTCTTTGATGAGGTAAAGCAATCAAAGGCGTGTGTGGTTGGCATGCCTGTAAAGGATACTATCAAAATAGCCGACGAAAAAGGATTTGTGGCAGGTACTCCTGATCGTTCCCGGATATGGCAGATACAGACACCACAGGTTTTTGAGAAGCAGTTGATAGTGGCTGCCTACGAAAGAATGCTCACAGAGGAGGAAAAGCTGCTTGCAGAAGGCGTAATAGTTACTGATGATGCAATGGTGGTCGAATATTTCATGAAAATACCTGTGAAACTCGTACAAGGCTCTTATGAAAATATCAAGATTACAACACCAGAGGATTTGAAAATTGCGGAGACATTAGTGCGAAATTAACATTTCACCATCCTGATTTGAGTGCCCGTCAGAGCGGGCGGATGGGAGTTAGTGTGAAAAATCAAAGATTTTTCACACGGCAAATTTGTGCAGGGGAGACTGCATGGAGGATTTTTATGAATAGAGAAACATATGTGTTGATAGAAAATTACATGCGTTCCTGTATGGAGGACAGTGCACACGATCAAGAGCACATTTATCGTGTGTTGTATAATGCATTGGATATTGCTAAGACAGAAAAGAATGTGAATTATGATATTTTAATTGCGGCCTGTCTTCTACATGACATCGGACGCAAAGAGCAGTTTGAAAATCCGGCTTTGTGCCATGCAAAAGTGGGCAGCGACAAAGCATATCATTTTTTGACAGAACATGGATTTCCATCAGATTATGCAGAACAGGTGAAGCAGTGCATCAGGACACATAGATACAGAAGAGATGCTCTGCCACAGAGTCTTGAAGCCCAGATTTTGTTTGACGCGGATAAATTAGATGTTGCAGGTGCAATCGGAATAGCGAGAACCTTAGTATATAAAGGTGCTATTTCTGAGCCGTTGTATTCTGTTTCTCCAAACGGAGAGGTCTTAACTGGAGAAAATGACACAACCCCTTCCTTTTTTCAGGAGTACAAATATAAACTGGAAAAACTATATTCCAATTTTTATACGAAAAGGGCAGCAGAGATGGCAAAGGAGAGACAACAGAATGCAGTGGATTTCTATAACGCTTTGTTTCGTGAAGTAAGTACACCGTATCAAAGTGGAAAAAATGAACTTGAAAAACGATTAGAGTAAAAAAATACAAAAAAATGTAAAAAAGTTGTTGACAACTACATTGGACCATGATAAGATAAAACACGTCGCCGAGGTAAGCGATTCAAGAAGGTCAAAAAACTTTTTGAGAAAATGCAAAAAAACTATTGACAGATTCATGAAGGCTTGATACAATAATTTTCGCACCGCAAGTCAAAATAGCGGCGAAAATTGAATAAGATTGTGGAGAGGTATCGAAGTGGTCATAACGAGGCGGTCTTGAAAACCGTTTGTCCGCAAGGGCGCGTGGGTTCGAATCCCACCCTCTCCGTTTTTATTTCTGCCATTTGGAGAAGTACCCAAGCTGGCCGAAGGGGCTCCCCTGGAAAGGGAGTAGGTCGTTAATAGCGGCGCATGGGTTCAAATCCCATCTTCTCCGCTCGGTATCTTGGACAACCAAATGATACTGAAGTAAATTAAAGAACCTTGACAAATAAACAGTAATGCAACCCTGAAAATTCTAATGAGAATACATCGTATAAGATGTATATAGAATTGTTCAGAGAACATGTCTTATAATATAGGACATAATCTTTAAAAGTAAATGTGATGAAGATCACAACGGATAATAAACGGAAAATTACATTTCCGTAGCCAGTTTAAACTGGTGCAAGAATCAAACAGGACTGTTTGGCAAGATTTGCATTGCAGACCATTTTAACATGAGAGTTTGATCCTGGCTCAGGATGAACGCTGGCGGCGTGCTTAACACATGCAAGTCGAACGGACTCATACTGAAACCTAGTGATGTATGAGTTAGTGGCGGACGGGTGAGTAACGCGTGGAAAACCTGCCGTATACTGGGGGATAACACTTAGAAATAGGTGCTAATACCGCATAAGCGCACAGCTTCGCAT
>CAMWLV010000122.1 GCA_947175175.1 uncultured Lachnospiraceae bacterium | reverse complement strand
CTGTGTGAATTTATTCTGCGTCAAAATTGAAAGTTATTTCATGACAGCTCCTTAATAGTTTGAAAGTACCTTCTTTCAAACTTTCTACTCCTCATCCTAGAAACTGTTCAGACATAGCCTGTGCAATCAGACAAATGAATATGTTAACAGTTCCTTATGTTTAGAATAGTTATTTTAATTGAAACAGCCTCGCTCCATGTGATGGTACTGTATCAATCAATATGTTACCTTGCAGAGCAATTTCTTTCTGGCTCCAAAGCTCCTTAGCACAGTCCGCGTTTACTTCTATATCTGCAAACTGTTCCACTTCACTCACACTGCACTTGATTTCCTGCGCCGTTTCCTTGAAATTAAAAAATGCTAGATACTTCTCACCTGTCGCTTTGTTCAGACAGCTCCAGATAGCATGATCATCCTTTTTTTCAAACTGTTTCCCGACGTAATCATTAGATACCAATTTTAAGATATCCTTTCTAGTCAGCAGATCCAATGTCCACGCATCCAGTTTTGTCAGCTCTGCACCAATCATCAGCGGGGAACCAAAGATACACCACAGTGTCATCATCGTGATCTGCTCGTCTTTTGTGAAATTTGTGTCCCACTCCGCTTTGCCAAAGCCTTTTCCAAGCTTACCAAGCGGCAGCATGTCGCAGTCAGGATAAGAACCCTCCGCCACATGATTCTGCCACAGCTCACAACGATCAAACATATTCCGCAGTAAATCCCACTGATCCCAGAAATCATCCGTAATGCGCCACATATTGGCATACTTTTCATAGTGCCACGATTTTTCGATCAGAGCCGGCCCCGGGGAGAGCGACAGCACAATATTTCTTCCGGATTTCTGGATCGCGCGCTGCAGCATTTCCACTTCATGCGCCGCCGAATAGGGATCATGTGGATATGTGTTGGTGTTGCAAATGTCATCACATTTGATAAAATCGACGCCCCACTGTGCATAGAGATTGATAATGGAATCGTAGTATTCCTGCGCCCCCTCTGCATCCTTGCGCACTCCATACATGTCAGGATTCCACCTGCAGATCGAGGACGGATCCGCAATCTCATTAGCGGTGACATTTGTGCCAAGTACTGGCATATGTTCGTGTGCCGCCTTCCTTGGGATTCCACGCATGATGTGAATGCCAAATTTTAAACCAAGATTATGGACATATTCTGCAAGAGGACCAAAGCCTTTTCCTCCTGCGGCAGACGGAAATCTGTTCACGGCCGGAAGCAGCCTGCCGTATTCGTCTATCTCCTCGTCCCCAAACGGAATGTATTGATACTTATCCCTCATAGTGCCGGCATCCTTTGCGTACCATTCGATGTCGACCACGATATATTCCCAGCCGGAGTCTTTCATGTGCGCCGCCATATAATCCGCGTTAGATTTTACCTGTTCCTCGCTGACAGTCGTGTCATAATAGTCATAACTGTTCCACCCCATGGGAGCCTTTTTCATTCGATGCTTCATCGTCTTATCCTCTTTTCCTTCATTCATTTTTACTGCAGTAACAGGACCCATTTATAAAAAATAAATGTCGTAATACTGCGTTATGTTTTTGAAACCCGTTTCGCAAACTAAATATAGTCTTCCTCATGGGTCTTGTCAATAATTGAATTGTACTTTTTATGCACTTATTACTGGTTCCCCTAAAACCTCCATGACTTCCCTGAATTTATTCTGATACAAAATCTTACTCTCCGCAGATAGTTTTTGATAACTTCTTGTCAACTTGCCTTTTACAAAATCCACTCCCTCTTCCATTTCCATACCCCTTGTGACATATGCCAAATATAATAAACTGGGGACGCTGTCAAAATGTGAGATTGCATCAGCGTCAGCTACGCATAATTCTTCTTTACTTCTCTTCTCAGAGTTGACACTTCCACGATGGTTGCGAATGCATTCCTGTACCAATGAAATCTTTGCGTCATCGTAATGATATTCCTTTAAAATGTGGTATGCCATTTCTGCCCCATGTATATGATGCTGTTCATAGAGACTGTAATCTGTAACAGATGCAATATCATGCAGCCACGCGGCAATCATGACAACCTCCTGATCCGCTCCATAGTGTTTTGCCAGAAACGTTGCATTTTTGACTACTGCCTTGATATGGTCATAGCACCCCATCCCAAATTTGTTCGTTGGTTTTAGACATCTGTCGTAGACTTCCTTTTGCAAGCCCCTCAAAATATCTTCCCGCATATTTTTCCCCCTTCCATTCAGCATAAATATTCTATCACAAGCTTTGTTAAATGTCATTCTCTTTCCGTCACAATCTTTTGCTGTGCGTTTTTCTACAGTTCCTTACTATTCCGTTATAAAATATTCGTTGTTACAGAAAATTACTTTCTTTTCACAAATAATTGTTGTATAATGAGACCAATAACAAACTTAAGTTTCCATTTGATCGATTATAGGAGGATATATGCCGATTCTGCATGTTTGTCATGACAAACATGATGGCATGTGGCAATTTCTTTGTGGCAGGTTTCACGATACAAGCGAGGCAAGAGTTGTTTCCCTGCATGAGATCTATATGCACGATCCATCCTGCAAACATTTAGACCAGAAAGGAGGACTACAAACATGTCCGTATCACTTTATTATACAGCGAGAAGATCCCAGCCAATCACCTCGCAGGAACAGAGCATTTGTGATGAAATCGCAGCGCGCTATGACGCTCAATATCCATATGGGGAATTGTATGAGGGCTTCTGTATCTACGATTTAGAGGATTCCCGCGACGAGAGCGAAATAGATGTCATTTTCAGCGGCGCAACAAAACTGCCTCTGGATAACGGCGAGGAATTTTGCATGAAGGTCGCAGACTGGTGGTTAAAATGTCTAAGCGAGATCACAGATCACCTTCCCGGTGCACAATGGCATGTACATATTGACGATGCAGATATACCATGGGGAGAAGATCAGGAGTAAAAGCATGTTAGAGGAACAAATCAAAAATGCCATAAACAAGTTATCAGAATCAGGAGACGCAGATCTCTGCGAAGAATTGATACGAACCCAGGGCGTCAAAAGTCCGGCATTTGCGCAGGCGGCTTTCAAGGCAGGTATCTTTTATCCTGCCATTTTGTATCAGGACGCCTCCCCGGAAATCAGGGACAAGCTGATTGATTTGCTGGAGAATGAGAAAGCAGATCAGTTAAAGTTAGCTGACTCACCATATTACAGCCAATTATCGGCGGATGATATAATCCGGCGGAAAGTAGATCGCTGCCTTGATGCGCTTGCGATGATCGGAGATGACACTGTTGTGGAATATTTTCAGAAATGGGAGACCACTCCAAAGGCATGGCGCAAATTATTAAATATCGGCCCATTGGAATATGCTGCCGATGTGGGTGGTTGGTGCATCGAGGACGGAAAAAGAAAGTCCCTGTTTTTCGAGGAATGCTATGCATTGGAAAAATCAGAAAATGCTACGCCAGAAGACAATGTGTACGGCAAAACTGCATCCGAAAAATGTCCTTCATGCGGTTCCAGCTATGTGAATATGCTGGTGCTTGACGGGCGCGATGAGCGTCTGTCGTTTTTGGGAATCAATGGAAAAATCAAGATTAAATATTGTGAGAGCTGTCTGCCGTGGACAGAATCTGTCTTCTGCAGATACACAGAGGATGGGGAAAGTACCATCATTCAGCAAGAAGGCGGCGAGAATCGTTTCTTTGAGGACGAAGAACTGAACAACCGGGCGCCTTTTGTGCTCTCCAAAAAAATGGTTCCGAAAAGCTATTGTGCTGATGATGGATTGCATGACTGCGCGATCGGCGGCAGACCCGACTTTATCTACGGTGCAGGCTATATCACCTGCCCAGAATGTGGTAAACGAATGATGCACTTAGCACAGCTGGGTATGGAGTTTATAGGTTACGGCACTCACTATATCCAGATTTGCCGTGACTGCAAAATAGTGACAGCAACCTATCAGCAGACCTGATCTGAACTTATCATTTTTTCATTTAACAAACACGAGGAGCATTGTGTTATGCTCCTCGTGTTTGTTATTGCTCCAAAGTGCTTCTGTGACATTTTGCATGATAGGACTCCTGCTGGAAATCCGCACGCGTACCTGTATATCTGCTTCTACATCTGTGGAGTGTCCATCTTTCGCCTTGAACGCATCCTTCAACTCCAAGATGCTGTCTTCCCTGTCATCCTTGCCATTATAGAAAGTCACAAGTTTCGGAATCGGTAGCCTTAACTGTCTAGTACCATAAATATTCAGTTTGTTTAAATGGATATATTTGTCGTAAAACCGCGCTGCATACATCAGTTTCCGTATGGGCATATTGGGGTTGTAAGTAGACTGCTGCTCATACATGTTTGCAATGTCCGTAATGAGAAACGTCATATCATTTTTCATACCCATGTACAGCACATCTTCCATTGTCATAAGCTCGATATCCTCTGGGTTTGTATAAGAAGATCCATTTACTGCATTGTAGAGACTCAGTGTCCAGTCTTTTGTCTCAGCATTGCCAAATCTCTCTCATCCATACACTCAAAATATGTCTGGTCATCAAGAATCGTAATGGTTATATTCCGATTGCTGTACTTCGCTGCGATGGATTGCAGCCACTCCAACATGTCAGTCTTTGTCATCTGCAATATTTCATCAATATCTGATGAATCCCAATAGTCCTGTATCTCGTGCATCATTTTGCCAATCTGATTGTCACGCTCCCCGATGCTTACTTTTTCCCTGTCAGAGATATGATAAGAAAAACTGTAATCAAGAGAACACCATGCCAAACCATAGCCGTTTTGCGCATATTCCTCTTTACTGGATAGACGAATACGATTGCAGATGTCCCTCTCTGGTTCGTTCTTTTTAAGGTTTCTTACATATTCTGCGTTTTCCATTTCTGACAGATATGCCGTTAATTCCACAAATGATTTTTCCTCGTCTGTCATGGCAGCACGGTAGTCGTTCCAACCACGGTCACATTGTATCCGTTCGATCTGCTCATGATTCTCATTACACCAGTCCAGAAATTCCATATCAAATTCTGCGATGGATTTTTGCTGATAATCTGAGGTCTTCAGGGTAAAAAAACTCTGATAATCCTCCTTTGTTGCAGGCGCATACTCCCTAATATACTGAAAATCATCTTGATATCCTTCATTTGAATCTGTTACCGCCTGACGCCTCGCTGTGATCTCCTCCAGCTCCTGTGCAGTGGCTTCCCGCAGTCCGACAATCTTATGGTTTTCATATACCACGAAGAGCTCTGTTGCATTTTCATCATAGATATCCTTGCCGATTCCTCCATGTTCCGAAATCCAAAGATTTTTCTCCTCGTCATAAATTCCGCGCACTTCCCTGCCATTGAAATACATTTTGTAATCGTCTGTATCCCAGCCATAGTGGTATGTCAGACCAAAGGGTACATATGGAGCCATGATTCTGTCCCACTCACCGCGCCGTTCTTTCTGCCAGCTCTCCATGTCGTCGACTGCCACACCATTCAGCGGCTTATAAGAATATTCCACTGCAACCTGCAGGTCATTATATTGATAGGTCATTATTGTATTCATAACAGCCTCATCAATGAACACCTTCATCAGTTCCTCATCGCGCAGTTCGTTGACAGACAGGTCTTGTAAAATAACTCCCATATCATCCACTATGCCTTGGCGCGCCCAGATGTACTCGCGCACGGTAATCTGATCTGCATCTAAAATAGTAAGTGTACCCGTGTACTCCAAGGAAGCATTGTCCTCTGCGCTGGGAAAATCTGTCACCACACAACCGCTAAAGCTGATTGGCTGCTCCCCCATAATCGGTCCCAGCACATTGTACAGGAAATCATATGTCTCATTGCTGTCAGTCCCTTTCTTAGTCTCATATACTGCATAGATTGTCTCATCTTGAAAAAAACGATCTATGATATCGTTGTATTCCTCTGTGTCAGTCATCGACCACACTTTATTTCGATACTCCGAGATGTTCATATCCTCGTAACCGTCAAACTGCAGGACAAGAAGCATATCGTATTCCTCTTCTGTAAATTCTGTAACTGATTTTGGCGTTGTGCTTTCTTTTTCTGCCATGTTCTCTTGTATGCCTTTTGCCGCCACCACTTCTATTTCCTTTGTTGTTTTATCGTCCTGTTTTGTTTCTGTGGTTCCGGCTGCTTCTGTCGCAGAGGTGGCAAATGCAGCCGCCACACTGATGACCAGAACTGCTGACACTATCCCTGCAAGCGCGGATTTCTTTTTTATTTTCATAATTGCCGTAATCCTTTCTTCCATCGCATTTTTGCCTAATTTTGATAACAAACCGCTGCACAGTGGGGAGATCCCACCGCGTTCTGCCTCCATCTGAATCAGCATCATTGCATATGCCGATTTTGATGTTTCGCCCATGTGGCGCACAACGCTTTCATCACAGGAAATTTCCACATCGCGGTTAAATAACACATACATGAGCCATACCATCGGATTAAACCAGTGGATACAGAGTGCACTGATCACAATCAACTTTGTCAGTGTATCATAACGTCTGATGTGCACATACTCATGCATTAGTACATACTGTAATTGCTCTGTGTTTTTCCAGTCTGTGCTTTTTGGCATTAGTATGACAGGGTGAAAAATGCCGTATGTCAGCGGAGTGGATACCCTGTCTGACTGTCTGACGGAAACCTGACGGCGCGAGTGTTCCAGCATCCAACTCTGTATAAATCCATTTTCAATTGGAAGCGAAATCTGGAATTCGAACCGACAGCGCAGATATGATACTGCAAAATACCTGATGCAGACTATTATTCCTATACACCAGATGATAAAACAAAGCGGCTGAAACAGCTGATAATAGACGGATAGTTTCTGTAACAAATGATACTCCCCATCATTGGTGACATGATTGTCCGTTTTGTAATCCAAACGATTCCCCTTATCATTAGTAATATCACTATCAGATACGTAATCTTTGCCATCGAGTTCCGGGAGTATCGTTTCTGGCTTCCCGTTCGCTTCCTGCCTTCCGACGGCATCTACTCCAGATTCTTCATATGGTACAACAATCATTTTGCTTCTTGTTTCCCCATTCAGTCTCATATTAGAGGCATCTATACGGTCTGTCTTTGCACTCCCACCGCTCTCAGCAGACGAAACCTGCTCCGATGAAATCTGAATAAATGCATCTGAAACAATATTCCGCTCAAATAGGGAATAAACACTGAATGCTGACGGAATCGAAAATGGCACGAGCAATCTCAATAACACAATACCCCATAGAATCAAAAATGTTTTTTTCGGCATATGGTTGATTGCCAATGCACGTATCGCAATAACCACCACAATGATAACCGCACCCGAAAAGCTCATCTGCAATAAACTCATATTCCCCCTCCTCTCGTATTCATATGCTGTGCGAAGCTCCATAAAACCCTGTTATTTCCTTTTCAGTCCTGCTCATATGACTCTACAATCTGCCTCAATTTCTCAATCTGTTCTGCGGAGAGCTTCTTTCTGCCAAGCAGCGCCGCAAACAGCTTATCCGCGCAACCGTCATAAACCTTGTCAATCAGTTCATTTGTCTCTGCCTCCTGTACCTTTTCCTTGGGAATCAGCGCATGGCACATGAAATTCGGCTCCGTGCGTTCGATTGCGCCCTTTTTCATACAGCGTTTGATCAGTGTATAAGTCGTGTTTTTGTTCCATCCCAGTTCGTTATTCAGTACCTCCGCAATATGTTTTGCTGGCACGTCACCGTCCTTCCATAGAACATTCATCACCCTCAATTCGGAGTCAAAAAGCTTTGTTGTTTCTTCACTCATAAGTAAATTCTCCCTTCATAAGACTGCAGTAGTATCTTTTATAGACTACTACAGTCTTATGCCTTTGTCAATACCCAATATTATTTTTAATATCGATTATACCAGATCTCATTCTCTGCATTGCTTTAAAAAGAAAAAACACCCAATACAATATACTGCATTGGGTGTTTTCATTTTAAGCTATAAGAGTCAATAAGAATTTTCTATCCTGAACTCCCATTCATACGCCTGCGGATTTTCACCAAAAAGTTTCAGGTCATTTTCTATGGGAATATATTTTTTCCCAGAATGATAATCTACAGGAATGTAATTGGCAAATTCTGTTGATTTGAGGATAAAAAGATCACATCTCCAATATATTGATTAACAATATCCACGCCAAACCATAATAAGTAACCACAGCAACAAGATCGTTAACGGTAGTGATTAACGGGCCAGAGGCAACCGCAGGGTCTACTTTTAATTTCTTAAAGAGAATCGGAACAATAGTTCCCACGATACTTGATAACATTATGGATACAAGCAGGGCAATTCCTGTACAAAACGAAATAGAGAAAGCAAACATAACCGATTGCCTTTTTAACACAGATAGATACACACCAATAAAAACAAAGGACAATATCCCCAAAACCAATCCATTTGACAAACCAACACGGGCTTCTTTTGCCACAAGATATAATTTTTGTCTTCCATCAAGCTGCTCATCCATCAAAACACGTATTGTGATTGCAAGGGATTGGGTTCCTGCATTACCTGCCATATCCAGAATGAGGGACTGAAAACTGACAATCATCGTCAAATGCGCAACAACATATTCAAATGCACCTACAACACTTGATACCAGCAATCCAAGTCCCAGAAGTATGACAAGCCATGGCAGCCGCTTGCCTATACTCTTTCTTAATGGCTCCTGCAAATCCTCCTCCGCAGACAATCCCGCCAGCTTTGCATAGTCATCTCCCAATTCATCATCTACAAGCTGCGTAATATCCTGAGAGGTCAACACACCTTTCAGCTTATTATCCGAATCTAACACAGGGATGGAATCTTCTGAGTAATCCTTTATGCGTTCAATGCAATCCTCAATCTGCTCATTTACATAGACGTATGGATAGGAAGTCATCGTTATGCTGTTCAGTTCGGTACCTTCCCTGGCAATGATCAGATCCTTCAGGTCGATTGCGCCAATCAGAGATTCGTCTTCATCCACCACATACAGAGTTGTGATATTGTCATTGTCAGCCGCCTGCTCAACCAATTCATGCATAGCCTGTTTTATCCCTATTCCTGCATGAACAACAATATAATTCATCGTCATTCTGCTGCCGATCTCATCCTCATCAAAGGAATTGAGCAGCTGTATTTCAGATCTGATTTCATCATCCATCAAGTCGAGCAAAGTCTGACGTTCCGCTTTTTCCAGCTGATCGAGATACTCTATTGCTACAGAAGGTTCAAAATGGGATAGGACATCAATTTTTTTGCGAATACTAAGTTCACTAACATATTCATTTCGCTGTTCGGAATATTCAAGAACACCTGCTAAGGTCACTGTATCTAATATACTATAAAACCTTTTCCGTTCATCCTTATTCATCAGTCCTATTGCTGCCGCAATATCATTTTCATGATAATCAAGGATACGCTTCCGCATGAGTTTGGGTGTAAGATTGCTTCGGAGAATGTGTACGATCTCCATCTTGTAATCAGGGTGCTGTACGAGCATTCTGTTCTCGATTGAAATATTTTTCCTTGCACGCATTGTTCGTTACCTCCTTTAACACATCAAGCTATTGCAGCTTACACAGCCGCTGTGATAAAGGCGGGCATAGATTGTCGATCTGAATGCAAAAAGGCATAAAAATACCACTGTCGCATACAGATCAACCTGCTCTACACACGCCTTACGCCGATGTAGTGCAGCTTTAGAAACGGACAATGGTGTTCATATATTATATATTATGCAAGCAACATAAACGGTCAGAATCGGATCACCGTGCAGCCACAGGAATTCTGACAATATATGAATACCTTGTCTGTACTTCGACTACCACTACTGCCGTCCATGTTCTCACCTCACTTTTTTTATAGAAGATCAATTATCATTTAACTGCTTTCCAGCTTAGTCAGTATACTATATTCTGCTTTGAAAGTCAAGATATGAATACGCTCTCTGGATTACCACTGATACTATTATGTTACTGTTCACTCCCCCATCAAAGTAGTGGGAATCGAGCGCCAAAATGCTTGCCCTTTAGCATTTTGTGTGCATAAATGTTGCTGTTCACACCGAAAAAACGTATAAATATGCAAAACACAGTAGGGGTGTGAACAGTAACACTATTATCAGATTTCGAAATGAGTAGTTTCATGCTCAATTTTAGAGCTTAATTAGAGATTGAGATTGTATAATAGAAAACGGACTGAAACAAAAAATATTTGAACACATACCAAGGAGGATTTTATTTATGAAAAAACGAATGAAAATCGCAATCAGATTAATAGGTACTGCGTGCATATCCAGCTTATTGGCAGCTGGCTGTGGCTCCACTCCCGCACCTGATACAGCAGCCAATCAAGTAGTCGACCTGCCTTCGTCTGCTTCCGACAACACAGCGGCATCTGATGCCAGAATAGCACAAGGTGATACAGACACTGATGTTTCTGATGCGGAACAAGCGCAAAATGACGCAGACACTGATAATGCGGAGGGAAAATGGCATGTTCTGCCACCGGAAGTCGCATCAATTGTTGATGCGGATTTTGAAGGCACTGTATGGAAAATTGAAGAGAATTCTTTTTATATTGTCGAACTTATTACGGAAATAATTGATGGTGGTTTCCTTTCAGTCGGCGGTCCTTCCCCTGATGCAGAGATTTCGGATTCTGAATTGATTTTGGTGGTTTTTGATCAAAACACACATTTCTATATAAGAACCATTTATAATGGCGGAGACAGCTACGAAGATACCGAAGCTACGTTTCAGGATATTGAGAAAGAGCGGGTAGTAGCAATGAAAGGAAGCTTTGAAAATGATGTTTTCCATGCTGCTGAAATTCGGATTAATAGGGTTTCCTAGTTGAATAACATACATAGAATTGCTATAATAGATTGAATCATATTTCTGACAGCAGCACAGCTATATTGACATTTTCCCTTTGATCGACAGCACTGAAAAATATATCTGTATGATCAGACCACGTCGATTTGGAAAAACGATTATGAGGGAAAACGAATATTCGTCTTTCCCTCATGTTCCTATTTTCGGTAATACCACTTCTTCCAGATGTCCAGTTCACCACATTTCTCAGCATCTCTTTTCGACCAGTACTGGATAACATCGTTGATATCCCATGTCTCATAAAGCTTCCTGTACTGTTTTCCTTTCAATAAAACATTCCGATACGACCGACGGACTTTTTTATTCGCCTGCCGCTTGCCATATTTTTTATCGCCACAATATTTGATAATGGGCGTCTTTCTGTAACTTCTGCTCATATATTCCTCACCTCTGCACTCTGACTCAATTCTGTCTATTTTATGTAAGGATCGTATTCAGCTAACACAAGCATGCACTCCTTATTGTTCCATAACTTTCATGTCTTTATCATATCAAAAAAATGTGTATTGGCAAACATTTTTTCCATTTACATCTTTTGTGGAAACAGGTATACTTATAGAATCAATGAGAACCGGAAAAATAAGCGCGTAAATAAGGAGAACTCCATTATGTTCTGGAATGCAAAAAGTGAGTGTGTCGCCATTGATGATACAGATATGGACTATGTTACATTTGGAAATGGTAATGATATCTTGATCCTGATCCCAGGTCTGGGAGACGGCTTGACGACCGTGAAAGGCATGGCGGCGGCGATGGCACTCTCATATCGAATCTATGCAAAGGATTACAGGGTATATGTTTTTAGCCGTAAAAATCATTTGGAAATAGATCAGAATAAAGACTATTCCACGAGAGATATGGCAGCAGATCTTGCCACTGCCATGAAAAAGCTTGGAATCGCCAAAGCGAAGCTCCTGGGCGTCTCCCAAGGAGGTATGATTGCGCAGTATCTGGCAATTGACTATCCTGAACTTGTCGATAAACTTGTGTTGGCTGTCACGCTGTCAAAGCCAAACGAGATGGTGCAAAATGTCATTACCAGCTGGATTCGTTTTGCCGAAAATGATGATTACAAATCCCTGATGATCGACACTGCTGAAAAATCCTATTCGGAAAACTACCTGAAAAAATTCCGCCCGCTCTATCCCTTACTTTGCCGAATCGGAAAACCGAAAGATTTCAGCCGTTTTATCGTACAGGCATTATCCTGTGTCCGGCATGACGCCTATGCCGAATTAGGACACATTGCATGCCCGACTTTGGTCATTGGCGGCGAGCAGGACAGAATCGTTGGGGTGCATTCTTCTATTGAGATCGCTGACAACATCCAAGGCAGTGAATTGCATCTTTACAAAGGGCTTGGTCACGCAGCATACGAGGAAGCCAAAGATTTTAATAAACGTGTTATGCAATTTTTATCAAAATAAGGACAGTTTGACTGTCCTTATATTCCTACAGATCCTTAATTACTTGTTGCTTCAGTAAATACCGAATTCTGCCGCCTATATGTATCATTATCCTTCTGACTCAGCTCACTTTCCACTTGCGCAAGTTTTTTCTCCAGTTCCTTGATCTTTTCCCCATCGCCAGAAGCTGCTTTAATCTGCTGCTCCAGCTGTTTCTTTTCCTCTTTCAGTTTTTTAATCTCCCTGTCAACCTGATCGGTGTTACCAGTACATGTTTCCTCAGGCGGTTCCGAACTTCTGTCTTTCTCTGCATTGACAGGCTTCTCATTGACAGGCTTCTCATTGACAGGCTTCTTTGGATCATCAAACAGCACTTTCGGATTACCGTTCTCGTCCTGCCCTAATCGATACAATCCACTCGGTTTTCTGTTCGATGCCTCGCTGCTGATATACTCGTCCCTTTGGACAGGTATTTCGCTGGAATCATTTTTCACTTCCTTGTCTTTTTCCGCTCCGTCCGTCTTTTCCTGTCGTTTTGTTTTCAGCTGTTCTTCATAATTCATTCCGTAACGACTGTAACTCTTATTGATTTCCATTGCCATACGAATCCTCCATTCCTGCCCTAAATAGTCAGGGCATATTTACTTATTTTCATGTTTGGAACTGCAAAAAGGTTTGTCAGACAAATCCAATCTGCTTTCCTAACTATTTTCGTCCATTGAACATGACAAGTAAACCAGTATGCAACGAGATGTGTTCTCATTGTCATGAAATGATTATCGTACGCTAAGGACACTACTCTATCCGCATTGAAATACATTCTCTCTGTCATGAAATAATTAATAATATGCTAAGAATAACTATTTTATCATCGCTCTTAATGTTCACCGCCCCTTGATATTTTTCAGCGACTTTCCTGATATTCGACAGTCCTGTTCCCTCCTCGAACGCCCTGCCCTCAAAACTGTTCTCAATCTCCATCAAAATAAAATCTCCCTGTATGTCTCCTGTCACGCGTATATACTGTTCCACATTTTTATATGCCTCCTGTTCTTGTGCTTTGTTACAAGCGCAAATCGCGTTGTCTAAAGCATTTGACAGAATAATACAGAAATCAATATCATGCACCGGACAAGGATACGGCAGAGTCAGTGAACAATGTACATCGATACCATTACTTTTCGCAACCCCCAATTTATTTCCAAGCAAAATGTCTACCACCGGATCACCAGTACTGCACGAAAACGACATTTCCCCAGTGATTTCCCCCATATCGCAGATATAATCAAACGCCTCATTGCATCTGCTGTTCTGCAAAAGTTCCCGCACAACCGTTATATGATTTTTGATGTCGTGGCGGAACGACTTTGTACTTTCATAATGCGCCTTAGCTTCCTGC
>CAMWLV010000121.1 GCA_947175175.1 uncultured Lachnospiraceae bacterium | reverse complement strand
CAATATGTAGACCTGATAGGAGAGAGGATTATAAGACAAAAACTAATCAGCAAGATTCAGCATATAAATGATAAACTATACAAGAAGGAAGCAATTCAATATTTATCAGACGAATTGCTTGAGGAAAGGATGCAGTTGTTGCAGGCAGAAAAGAATAGGAGAAAATTTGTAAAAGAGTCAAATAATTAATCGAATTCAGAGACGGGAGGATAAAAGTGATAAGGATACTAACACATAAAGAACATATAAACGGAACACGTATTTTTGACCGCTATCTATATATGGCTGCATGGGTATTGCCATTTTCTCCAGAAGATGTTTTGGGAGATGATCATTTAGAGGTAGATGGAAAAGTAGTGACAGCGGATAATTTTATTAATATTTCAAATAAATTTCCTAGAATAAGAAATGAAAAATATAAAAAGAAATTGATAAGGTATAAGATTAGTGATGTTGTCAAAGATAAAAAGCAACGGTTTGAACAAGATCAATTATTGGCTTCAAGGGTGGTATACAACAGTAATAAGAAATTATATGATTTTTTGTATACAAATAATCCATATAATTCACGAAAACCACCTAATATGAAAAAAGTCAATCTGCGAAAGTTGCTGACTGTTAAGATGGATGAATTAGATTCAGAATTGAAGCAGATTAAAAACAGTCAATATACATGCTATGAAGACTTGATGAATATTGTATTTCGATACGATGTTTTTGCACAGAGTCCTCATGCAATTGAACTGCTAAAAGATATGAATGTATCTGTCTGCCCTTATTGCAACAGGCAATATACTTTTTCTGTGGCTCAAAACAATCGTACATCAAGGGCACAATTTGATCACTTTTATCCTAAAGACCAATTTCCGAGTTTTGCGATATCACTTTATAATTTAATACCTTCTTGTGGTTTATGTAATCTTGCTAAATCAAATAATGTAGATAAAATATTGTATCCATATTCTGATGAAATGGGACATGATGTAAGGTTTGAGACGAAATATGTATCTGGTTTCCGATATTTATTTGGAGATCAAAATGCAAAAAATGAATTTGATGTATCATTGCAATTTGCCAAGGAAGATTTGGAAACAGAATACAAGGATAAAGTAACAAAATCTATTGAGTATTTTAATTTGGACCTATTATATAGAGAACATAAAGATTATATATTAAGTCTGTTCCGAAATAATTATGTGTTTAATGATGATTATCTTAATATGCTTTGTGAACAATTTCCACATATATTACAATCAAAGAAGGAGGTTAAAAGTTTGCTGTATCTTATGGATATCGAAAAAGAACATTGGGGAGAAAGGGTTTTGGGAAAATTGACACATGATATTGACTTGGAAATAAATTCAGGGGCTTTAATAGATAGGCTTTGGAAAGAGATAAAGGGATGATAAAGTGGTAAGATATGTGTCTCTTCGTTATCATTTGACGGATTAAAGAAACTTGAAGCAGGCGTTATGCAGTTGGCGTAAGTATTAATCTTACTGTTCATAAACTTATCATCTTGGAAAAATAGATAAGTTTATTATGTCAGAACAAGCATTTGCATTCAATTTACAAAAGCATTAACAACACATTTTTGACTAACACCTAAGACAATTTTGGGGGCAGTAGTTTGAAAGAGGGTAATTGTATGACCGTTGCGTTAATTTTATCTGGAGGTAGCGGTGTCCGATTGGGCTCGGACATACCCAAACAATATATCAAAGTAAATGACAGACCTGTCATTTCTTACTGTATCGAACGGTTATCCTGTCACAAGGAAATTCAAGCAATACAGATTGTGGCGGCGCAGGGGTGGCAGGGGCAGATCAGAGGCTGGTTGGAGAAGTATGACATTCATAGAAAATTTCGAGGGTTTTCGCTTCCGGGTGAAAACCGTCAGCTATCCATTTACCATGCACTGGAGGCTATCAGAGAGTATGCGGATGATTCCGATGTTATACTGATACATGACGCAGCAAGACCATTGCTCTCAGAAGAGATGATCACGGATTGTGTGAAGGCGATGGAGGGGCACGATGGAGTTATGCCAGTGCTGCCCATGAAGGATACGGTATATCGGAGTGTGGATGGAAAAACAGTCAGCGCATTGCTGGAACGGACTGAAATCTATGCGGGACAGGCGCCGGAAGCGTTTCGACTTGGATTGTATTATCAGGCGAATCGAAGACTTTTTCCAGACAAAATACGTGGAATCAACGGTTCAACAGAGCCTGCGATTATGGCGGGTATGAACATTGCCATGATACCGGGTGATGAGGGCAATATTAAGATTACGACGCCAAGTGATCTGGAGCGTTTTCGCAGGCTAATCGCAGCAGAGTAATAAGAAATATCAGTGTTTAAATGAAGTAATCCAATATAAAAACAGATGAAAAGACAATATAGGTCAATGGAGAGAAATACAGAACAATAAATTTGGAAGGGACAGATAAAAGCAATGAAAAGAATGAAAGCATGGGTTTTGCATGATATTGGTGAGATCCATTTTGAAGAAGTGGACAGACCAGAACCAGCAGATAATGAAGTGCTTGTCGAAGTGAAGGCGGCGGGTATCTGTGGTTCGGATATTCCGAGGATTTATCAGACAGGTGCGCATGTGCATCCATTGATACCAGGACATGAGTTTTCGGGACGGGTCATTGCGTTAGGAAAAAGCGCAGATGCGAAATGGCAGGACAAGCGTGTTGGCATCTTTCCGCTGATTCCCTGTACAAATTGTATCGCATGTCAAAAACAGCATTACGAGTTGTGCCGCAATTACAGTTATCTGGGTTCGCGCAGGGACGGCGGTTTTGCGCAGTATGCCACGGTGCCGGAGTGGAATTTGATAGAGCTGCCTGACAATGTGTCATACAGGCAGGCGGCAATGATGGAGCCAATGGCGGTGGCGGTTCATGCGATGAGAAGCGCGCTTTCGGCTGACGCGGATCGGCGCAGGTCAATTGCTGTCTGTGGATTTGGCACGATTGGGATACTGCTTACCATGTTTTTGGCAGAAGCGGGATATTCCAATATATTTGTGATCGGAAATAAGGACTTTCAGCAGAAAATGGCAGCAAAGCTTGGCATTGACGAGGCACATATTTATGACAAGAAAAATGGTGGTGCACAGGACTGGCTGATGGCACAGACCAATGGTGCCGGCGTCGATGTTTTCTTTGAGTGTGTAGGAAAAAATGAGACGGTTACAAGTGCAGTCATGGGCACAGCACCAAACGGAACCGTGCAGCTTATTGGAAATCCAGCTTCGGATATGATGTTTGAAAAAAATGAATACTGGAAAATCCTTCGTGACCAGTTGACGGTCAAGGGAAGCTGGAATTCCTCGTTCAGACATGACATGGAGGATGACTGGCATTACGTGCTTGATAGAATGCAGATGGAAAAGATTCACCCAGAACAGTGCATCACACATTGCTTTTCATTGGATTCGCTGGAGCAAGGGCTGCTGATTATGAGGGACAAGACACAGGATTACGTCAAAGTGATGACAGAGACAGGCGCTTAATGCGCCTGTTCACATATCTGATTGTAAAAGCGAATCAGCTGTTCTAACTGTAATCGCTTTGCGTCCATAGTTGGGTGTACATAACGATTTAATGTAATCTTGACGTCAGAGTGCCCTAAGATTTCACTGAGACTTTTTACATCAATGCCTTTTTCTACACAGTTTGTTGCAAATGTGTGGCGCAGTATGTGAAAATTTCTGTCTGAAATCAGGGCTTCTTTTAGTATTCTTTTAAATTGGTACTGCATTGTACGCGGTTCTAACGGTTTTTCCCCACCGAAAATATATGGCTGGTCGTTGGGGATCTTGCCTAGCATGTGCAGGAGTTCACCAGAAACAGGAATCATCCTCTTCGAACAATCGCTTTTGGGTGAGCTCTCCAGAAGGTTTGTTTTTGATGTCTCATCTGATATCTCCATGGCAGTGATCCGCTGTACGGTATGGTTTATGGTCATTGTCAAATTTGAGAAATCAATATCTGACCATTTTAAGGCACATATTTCGCCCAGCCGCAGTCCCAGGCACAGCGAAAAAGAGATCGCTACTTTGTATTTATCCATATCGGTATAGATACAGTCAAAGAGCTTTGCCTGTTCCGCTATGGAAAGTGTTTCGATTGATTTTCTCTCTGTGCGGGCGGATATTCTTGTCAATATAGGAATGTTTATACGATAACGACTGTTTGCATAGCGTAAGATCTGATTTGCAACACAGTAAATACTTTTTTGCTGGTTCTCGGACAAATGATCTGGAATCTCCGCCTGCATCTGGGTATCCGTAATATCTGTTAGAGGACAGTCACCTAATAGATCGGCAAGATGTGTCCGATAAATTGTCTCGTATTTTATGTAAGTAGAATATTTGCATTTTTCCCTGATGAATTCAAGCCATTCATTTGCCGCCTGTGAAAATAAGGCATTGCCTGCTGTTTCATTTGGACTGCTGCCAGAAAGGATCTTTTTGGCAGTCAGCTGTTTGATCGTAAGCTTCTCCCTGACTTCGGCATATGTGTGCCCGTATACAGAACGATATACATATCCTTTTTTTTCTTCGTGATATACCTTGTAGCGTCCTTCCCATCTGCCATCGGTTTTTCGGTGTCTGATGTTTTCTCCATGTCTTCCCATAGTTTTCTCCTTTGTATCAATGTATTGTCAATATCCCATGAACCATGAGACTATTGATTTATATATTGTAATATAGAGTGGACATCTCTAAAAATGATAGATATTGTCTAAAAGATGATCTTGGTATATAGTAAAGATAGACAATTGGAGATTGAGAGAGCAGAATATGAATGAGAATAATAAAATACATAAAAAGCGATATGAAAAACTGGACGGTGTCCGTGGGATTGCGCTGTTGAATATGATCGCGTACCATACCATATGGGACTTGGTCTATCTGTATCAGGTTGACTGGAGCTGGTACAAGTCAGAGGGGGCATATGTCTGGCAGCAGGGGATCTGCTGGACTTTTATCTTTCTGTCGGGTTTTTGCTGGTCACTTGGCAGTCATGCATGGAAGCGGGGCATCACGGTTTTTATAGGCGGTGTAGTGATTACACTGGCGACTTTGATTGCCATGCCGCAGAACAGGGTAGTTTTCGGGGTGCTGACACTCACGGGTTCGTGCATGCTGCTGATGAATATGTTTGACAGGTGGCTGCTCAGGCTTCCTGCAATCATGGGAATGGCTGTCAGCGGCTTGCTGTTTTTTCTGACGAAAAATATCAATGAAGGGTATCTGGGATTTGAAAAGTGGAATTTTGTCAGGATTCCAGATGTGTTATACCAAGATATTTTTTCAGCATATCTCGGGTTTCCGCACAAGGGTTTTTACTCGACGGATTATTTTTCGCTGCTGCCGTGGGGATTCTTGTTCCTGACAGGATATTTTACATTCCGGTTTCTCAGTGGAAAAAGGATCATGCTTTTTTTTGAAAAAAGTGTATTACAACCAGTCGAGTGGCTTGGAAAGCATTCTTTTGAGATTTATATGGTGCACCAGCCAGCGATTTATGCGATATTGGAGGTTGTATTTTTTGTGCGGAATTTGAAATAGGAGGGTAGGAAGATGGGGTATTTTCCTTTTTTTATGGATATCGAAGGAAAGAATGGTCTGATAGCGGGCGGCGGAAGGATCGCGCTTCACAAGCTGCAAAAACTGCTGCCATTTGGGGCGAAGTTAATGGTAGTGGCACCCAGGATATCTGAGGAATTGGAGCAGTTTGCCCGGCAAAATGACATTTGTGTCATAAACAGAAAATTTGAAACCAAAGATCTGACTGATATGTGTTTTGTCATCGCTGCATCGGACGACGGGGAAGTGAATGCGGAGATCGGAAGACTCTGCAGGGAAAAGGGAATTCTCGTCAATGTGGTGGACGACAAGGAGGCGTGCAGCTTTATCTTTCCATCGCTTGTGAAGGCGGGGAGACTCAGTATCGGTATCTCGACAGAGGGCGCAAGTCCGGAGGTGGCGGCATCGCTTCGAACTCAGATTGCTTCCATAATACCAGCCGATATGGACACAATTCTTGATTATCTTGACAGGTTAAGACTACTGGCAAAAGAATATATCAAGGATAGCGGCAGCCGTGCGGCATTTTTGAAGGATATGGCGAGAACCTGTATGGACAGAAATGTGGTGTTTGATGGACAGGAGACAATGCGGCAACTGGAAAAATATGTGCAGGTTGAGGAACTAGAGTGTGCGAAAGTATTGGAAGGGGTATTGCTTGTCGGTGCGGGGTGTGGCTGTTATGACCTGATCACTTTAAAAGGACTCCGCGCGATACGGAGTGCAAGGGTTTTGGTGTATGACGACCTGATCGATCAGAGACTTTTGGAACATGCATCGGAGAGCTGTGAGCTGGTCTATGTGGGGAAGCGGAGTGGAAGGCACAGTATGCGGCAGGGGCAGATCAATGCACTGTTGGTTCAAAAGGCGCAGGAGGGTGGTCTGGTAGTCCGTTTAAAGGGCGGGGATCCATTTGTGTTTGGCAGAGGAATGGAGGAATTGACTGCTCTCGAGAGGGAGGGGATCCCTGTTCAATATATCCCTGGAATTACTTCCTGTATCGCAGTTCCGGCATTTGCAGGTATTCCGGTGACGCACAGGGAGGTCAGCAGGAGCTTTCATGTGATTACAGGGCATACTGCTGCCGGGAATCAGGACAGAGATCTGGCAGAAGACATTGACTTTTCGCTGCTTGCCCGATTGGAAGGGACGATTGTGTTTTTGATGGGATATGCACATCTGGCGCAGATTGCAGAGGAGTTGATGCGGGCAGGAAAGGAAGCTTTCACACCGGCGGCAGTGATACACGGCGATTTTGATTCAACTGTCGCGGCGGTGCGGGGGACACTTTCGGACATTGCAGAAAAAGCGGAGGAAGCCCAAATCCAGACACCAGCAGTGATCGTTGTGGGAAATGTTGTGGACATTGTATGATTATGTAGGCCAAAAAGGATAAGATTGGTAAATACAGAAAAATTTCGTTTTCAAAACATTCAGTAACATGTTATAATGTACCTGAAAACAATGAGCAGTGCAAATTTCATAATGTCAATGCGGCTGCTCGCAGGTTATATAAATGAGGGTAATAACGATGTACAAGCAAAGGAAAAGAAAGAATGTCAGGACAAGTCTGGTATTGTCTGTCATGCTGATCATTATCTGTGTCTGCGGTATGGCAGATGGGGTTGGCATATCACAAGCGTATGGTGCACAGAAACGCACCGTAAAGGTCGGTTTCTTTCCCATGGAGGGCTTTAACGAGAAAAATGAGGACGGAACCTATGGCGGTATGGATGTGGAGTATCTGGAGACGCTCTGTGACTATGTCAACTGGAAGATTGAGTATGTGGAGTGTGACAGCTGGGACGCTGCGCTGCAGCTTTTGGCAGACAAGAAAATCGATCTGGTCGGCTCTGCGCAGTTCTCCAGCGAAAGGGCAGAGATTTATCAGTATGCAAATCTGGCGAGCGGCTATACATTTGGCACGATCGCGGTAAACAGCGGGAGCGGAATTCCCTATGAAGATTTTGGCGCGATGGAGCAGATTACTTATGGCATTGTGAAATCATATATCAGAAAGGCTGAATTTTATGAGTATCTTTCTGACCATGGTGTCCATAATCCAGAGGTGAAAGAGTATGACAATACTTTAGAACTTCAGGCGGCGCTTGCGGAGCAGCAGATCGATGCGATGGTACATTCCCTGACAGAGATCAAGGACGGGCAGCGGATCATCGGACGTTTCGCGCCGATGCCGATTTATTATATTTCTTATAAAGGTAATGACGAAGTGATGCGGGAGTTAAATCAGGGTATCGCGGATATCAAGATAAAACGTCCGAATCTCGAGAATGAACTGATCACGAAATATTATGACAGCAGGCTGGATCAGACAATATTGCTGTCACAGGATGAAAAAGCATATATTGAAAAAAAGAAGAATATTACGGTCGGTTATTTTGACGGATACTATCCGTTTTCCTATGAAAATGAAGGGATATATTATGGGCTGACAAAGCAGATGCTCGATGAGGTGTCTGTGCTGACCGGACTTACGTTCACCTATGTCAAAATGACAAATATGGACGAGGCGAAACAGGCATTGACAGATGGGAGGATTGACCTGCTTGATTACTGGGGAGATACACCCAAGAGTATGCGGAACTCTGGTGTTGTTGTGACGAAAGCGTACGCAAAGGTGCCGCATGTGATCATTATGGAGCGGGACAGCACCATAAACGAGATCAAGGTTCTGGCTGCTGTAAAAAATGGTGACGAGGAAGAGAATATCGCTGCGCTGGTGAACGAAGATGCACAGATCCTGATCTTTAACTCACAGCTGGAATGTCTGTATGCAGTCAATGAGGGGAAGGCAGATGCTGCGATCTGTGACGGATATCTATCGGAATATCTGCTCGGCTCGGATCTGAGATTGAACAAGCTTGAGATCCGCAGTGTGTTAAATGCCGCACATGTCATTTACATGGCAGTGAAGGATGATGCAGATTCGCCACTGCTTAGCATTTTGAACAAGGAACTGCTCGAAGTGAGCGACAAAATGGTAAATGATTACATGCTCAAAGATAATCTCTTTGCCAAAAACAGTGTGGAGAGTTTTATCAGGTCACACAGTGTATTGATTATCGTGTTTGTCATTTTGATTGCGGTGTGCATTGTACTCGTGATGCTGCACATGCTTCGCGACAGTAAGCGGATCCAAAAGCTGATGTATAAGGATGCAGAACTCAATATATGGAATCTGAATTATCTGAAATACAGGGCACAGCAGAGACTTGCAGTAGACAAGAATCAGAAATATGCAATAGTCTACATGGATGTCTGCCAGTTTAGGCGATACAATACACTATACGGCTGGCATGCAGGACAGAAGATTCTGGAGCTGATGGTGCATGTGCTGGCAGAAAACATTGACAGTGATAAGGAGCAGTATGCCAGAAGCCAGGGAGATCATTTTGTGTTATTTGTGAGTTATGACAGTCTGTCTGAGCTGGAGACAAGGCTGTCTGAGCTGGAAGATAAGATTACACAGAGCATCTATGAAATGGTGGACATGCGAATGCCCATCACTATGGGTGTTTGTTGTATCCCGCCGGGAAGCGATGACATACAAGTGTCCATCTCCTATGCGATACAGGCTTCCGATTTATTGAAAAACAGTTACAGCAATGAGATTCGGATTTATGATGAGAATCTGCGTGTGCAGCTAAAAGAGAATCATGACAGGGAAAAATTGTTGGAGTCCGTCGATATCAATAAGGATTTTGTGGCGTATTATCAACCTAAGGTGGACATCAGAAGCGAGCAGATCGTGGGCGCGGAGGCACTTGTGCGCTTCAAGGATCCGACGGATAATGGCGCAATCAGGGCACCGGGATATTTTGTGCCATATTTTGAGCAGACTGGAAGGATAACGGAGATTGATTTCTTTGTCATGGAGTGTGCATGTAAGCTGCTGAGGCAGCGCATGGACGCAGGGAAGCGAATCGTGCCGATTTCCTGCAATTTTTCAAGGATTCATTTTACAAAGGAAAATTTCCCGGAACAGTTTGAGGCAGTGATGGACAAGTATCAGATCCCGAAGGAATATATCGAGGTTGAGATCACGGAGACACTTGTCGTGGAGGAGCTTCAGCAGCATAAGGTGAAGGAGACAGTCGAGGTATTGCGCGAAAAGGGAATCCGGCTCTCAATCGACGATTTCGGTTCGGGCTATTCATCGCTTGGCGTCTTTGAGCAGATTCCGGCATCTGTCATCAAGCTAGACCGATCATTCCTGTTAAACAACGAAAATCGTGTGAGACAGGTAAAAATCATGAAGAATATTGTAAATCTGGCGCAGGACTTGGATGCGCAGGTTGTGTGCGAAGGTGTGGAGAACGAGAACGACACAGAGCTCATGATGGAGATCGGCGCTTATGTGGCACAGGGATATCGCTACAGCAAGCCTGTTCCAGAGGATGTATTTGAGGAAAAATTAGATAAAAAAGCAGAGGAAGAGAAGGAAGTATAGAGATGAAATTAAACGAGATTATGTTGAAAAATGATGTGACATTGTCCTTTGAGGTATTTCCGCCCAAGGTTACAGCCAACTATGAGGCAGTGGAGAAAGCAGCGTATGGCGTTGCAAAATTGCAGCCAAGTTACATGAGTGTTACATACGGGGCAGGCGGCAGTACCCGTGGCAATACATTAAAAATTGCAAAGGGAATCCAGGAGGAGTATGGGGTTACGACGATCGCCCATCTGACCTGTGTCGGTGCGACAAAAGATGGAATCAGACAGGCGCTTGAGGAGATGAAGGCAGCAGGAATTGAAAACGTACTTGCGCTCCGCGGTGACAGACCGAAGGATTTCGAAGGGGAACCTTTTACAGACTATCACTATGCGTCAGAGCTTGTAGCCGATATCAAAGAATTTGGCGGTATGTGTATCGGAGGGGCTTGTTATCCGGAGGGACATGTCGAGTCGCAAAATACACATGAAGATATTCAGAACTTAAAGAAGAAAGTCGATGCGGGCTGTGAGTTTCTGACGACACAGATGTTTTTTGACAACAATATTTTCTATAATTTCCTCTGCAGGGTGCGCGAGGCGGGAATTGATGTTCCAGTCATTCCGGGGATCATGCCGATCACAAGACCTTCCCAGCTGCAGAATGCGATCAAATTGTCGGGCTGCAATATGCCAATACGGTTTCGGAGTATAGTAGACTGTTTTGGCAATAATCCAGAGGCGATGCAGCAGGCTGGTATCATTTACGCCACAGACCAGATCATTGACCTGATCGCGAACGGAATCAGGCATATACATGTTTATTCCATGAATAAGCCGGAGGTTGTGAGAGGGATCCAGGAAAGTCTCAGCAAAATAATATAGGAGATGATTTCAATGCATGACTGTCTGGTTTCCAGCATAGATTATACAAATATTTGATTTGATGGAAATATGAGGTTATGCGGAATATTTATATTGGAGATGAGGGAGTTGCAGTAGAGTATCTGCAGCTGGCTTTAAAGAGAGCAGGTTTTCCGATTATGGTCGATGGTCAGTTTGGCGGAGAAACCTGCAATGCGTTGAAGGAATTTATGGGAGAAGGAGTCAGCTGCTATGTGGACAGGGCGGCGTGGGCAAAGCTGATTCCTTATCTCAAGGGCTATACAACACATGTGATCGCGGCAGGGGAGACATTGTGGGGGATAGCGGATACATATGATACGCAGGTGTCGGCAATACTGACGGCGAATCCGTCGCTCGATGCCATGAATTTACAGATAGGGACGCGGATTTACGTTCCTTTTTCTTTTGCGTTGGTGGATGAGAACGTGCCATACACTTCGAGCCTCACGGAGTTTATCCTGGAAGGATTGAAGATTCGTTATCCGTTTCTAATCTCGGGCTGTATCGGAAAAAGTGTTATGGGCAGAGAGGTCTGCTACCTGCAGTTTGGTGAGGGACCGACACAAGTCTGTTACAATGCCTGCTTCCATGCCAACGAGTGGATCACGACACCGATTTTGTTGAAGTTTGCGGAGGCATATGCAAAAGCTTACGCGGAAGGAGAAGATCTCTACGGAGAAGATACGGAGATGCTTTTTAACGATTTCAGCTTATATCTGATTCCGATGGTCAACCCAGATGGTGCAGACCTTGTAAATGGAATGATTCGAAATGAGGAGTATGTTGAGCAGACGATGGCAATTTCGTCTGATTATCCCTCAATACCTTATCCGGATGGCTGGAAGGCAAACATTAATGGAATCGACTTGAATCTCCAGTTTCCGGCAGGGTGGGAAATTGCCAGGGAAAACAAATTCAGTCAGGGTTTCACATCACCGGCACCGCGGGATTTTGTGGGGGAGGCGCCGCTGTCTGCAATCGAGAGCATCAATATGTATCATTTTACGACAGCCCATGATTTTCAGCTGATATTGGCATATCACACACAGGGCGAAGTCATATACTGGAAGTATCTTGACTATGAGCCAGAGCGGTCAAGACGCATCGCGGAATATTTCAGCAGGGTCAGCGGTTATCTGGTGGAAGATACACCCTATGCGTCAGGGTATGCGGGATATAAGGACTGGTTTATCAAGGCGTATAACCGCCCTGGATACACGATTGAGGCAGGGCGCGGAACCAATCCGCTGAACATGAGCCAGTTTCCAAAGATTTATGCGGATAACAGACTGATTCTGGCAGGGGGAATGACACAGCTGCGGGATTCGGATTCCAATATGTAAAACTGACGGATTTTTCAACGAATCTGGCGGGGATTTATCTGCCAGAACATATGATAAACTAATGAAAAAATGGGTACTCTTGGAAAACGAGAGTACTCAAGAAAAAACTGGAGGATATTGATGCCATTACTCATTAGGAACTGTAGATGAAAAAAGTTTGTGGTTTATGATATGATGTGATATTATGGATTCAGATGATTTTAAGGGGGATTAAGGTGAATGAAACGCAGATTTAATGTAACAGGATTCTGTAATCCACAAAGACATTATATGGTAAGACTGGATGGCAGACTAAAGAAGATTAAGGAAATGTTTGTGGATGAAGGTAATTATTTTGTCATCAACAGAGGACGGCAGTATGGGAAAACGACAACACTGAATGCATTGGAGAATTATTTAAAGGATGATTACCTTGTTTTTTCATTGGATTTTCAAGAGATTGAAACAGGCAGTTTTGCGAGTGGGACGGTATTTTCGCAGGCTTTCGCAAAGAAGCTGGTTACGGCGCTGAATTATGCGGAAACGGATGACAGAGAACTGCTGCAGAAAACTTTGCTGGATTTCAAAGAAGCTTGTCCAACCAGCGGATTGGATGAATTGTTTGAGTGCATTAGCAAGATATGTGCGATGAGTTCGCGTCCGATTGTGTTGATGATCGATGAGGTCGACAGCGCATCAAACAACCAAGTGTTTATCGATTTTTTGGCGCAGCTCAGGGCATATTATTTAAAGCGGGATAAGATGCCGATTTTTCATTCTGTCATTCTTGCAGGAGTTTATAACATCAAAAACTTGAAATTAAAGCTGCGTTCCGAGTCAGAACATCAGTATAACAGCCCATGGAATATTGCAGCAGACTTTGATATCAATATGAGTTTTTCCGCGGTGCAGATCAGTGGTATGCTGGAAGAGTATGAGTCAGATTATCATACAGGGATGAAGATACAGGCAGTAGCGGAAGCGATTGAACAGTATACATCAGGTTATCCGGTGCTGGTATCGCTGATCTGCAAGTATATTGATGAGAAAATTGTCGGAAGTGATGGTTTTGAGCAGCCTGGACAGGCATGGACAGAGGAGGGGGTTCGGGAAGCAGTCAAAAGAATACTGGTGGCAAGCATTCCTTTATTTGAGAGTATGGTTCGCCACCTCGACGATTATCCGGATATGAAAAGGATGTTTCAGGCGATTCTTTTTCAAGGAAGCGAATTTTCTTATAACCCAGATACAAAGGAAATCAATCTGGCGTGTATGTTCGGGTATGCGGTGAACAAAAATGGAAAAGTGCAGATTGCAAACCGCATCTTCGAGACGCGCCTTTATAATTATTTTTATTCCGAGGAGGAGCTGTCAAGTACGATCGTGCGCATGGCAAAGCGGGACAAGAGTTATTTTCTCCATGGCAATCAGCTCGATATGGACACTGTGATGAAA
>CAMWLV010000120.1 GCA_947175175.1 uncultured Lachnospiraceae bacterium | reverse complement strand
CATAAGAAGATTTAGACAAGTCAGATGTAAAGATTAATTCTTTAACAGTTCCTTAATCTCACAAGTTCAATATTCATTCTATCTCTCCAACTTCAAATTGATTACCCTGTTAAATAAATTCAGTTCACCTGCATGATGCAGCATCAGCCTATAAGATAAAAATAATCCATCCTGACAACTCTGCATGTATTTCTAATAGCATACCACAAGCACACTCAAATGTCTACCAGCTCCCTTCCACTGCCAGAATAAGCGGTAACGGTTCAGCCATGCAGAACTGTTACAGCATCAAGCCGTGCAAAATCGCTTCGCAATGTCAAAGCCATGTACCATGGCTTGATTCATCTCAGCCGCTACTTGTTCTTACGGACTTTGCATACAATTTTATTTCATACGCATCATTCACCAAAGCATCACAGTGGCGGCAGCCACTCCCGCAATCTCCAGAATTTTTTCCGTCTCCAATCTTTCGTATGAAAATAAAAGGAACTATATGTGATCAAAGCAAACGATGTGTGCAGACCGATGAATTGAAAAAGCGAAAGATTTCACCGGTCTGACACATGCATTGTTTCAGTGGATTTTATTCCACCTATACTTGTATTGTACTCTTATCTATGCTATAATTCTTGCAATATAATCCTTCCTTTTTGACACAATCCTATTTTTGGCACACAAAAATCCACTTTTGGCAGAATCCCGTTTATGTATAACCTGCAAAAGCACATCCAACATACGAGGAGGCATCACATGGAACCCACACTAATACACGAGACAAAGCTTCATGGAACCATCACTTTTCCCTACAGTGTCTACAAAGGGCGTATCCCTGAGTGGATTCATTCTTTTCCTTTGCACTGGCATGATGATTTTGAGTTAATCTATTGCACCCAGGGACAAGTACAGGTCACTTTATGGGGACAGGCGTACACCCTCCGCGTGGGCGACCTGATCATCATTCTTCCCCACGCTGTCCATTCCATTGAACAGGGAAATCTGGAAGGCGGAGAATACTTCAATATCCTGTTTCATCCCTCGCTCTTCAAGGGCTCTGAAAACGACCCCTGCTATGACAAATATGTACTTCCTTTTTTTAATGGTGCAAAGACCATGGAATGCTTTCATCCAGCCGATTCCTGTTTTAACCAGACTGTAACGCCGTGCATCCAGTCCATGCTGACGCATCGGAGAGAGAGCTATACCACCCATGAGCTGGTGATCAAATCCAATCTATTCTTCCTGCTCCATCACATGAACGAGTACAGCACTGCTGCCACCATCGACAACAGTCATCTGCAACTCTCCTACAGCAGACTGAAAAATGCACTCTACTACGTTCAGAAATTTTATGACCGCGACATCACTATCAAAAGAGCGGCAAAAGAGTGCGGCTTCTCGGAAAGTCATTTTATGAAACTTTTTAAGGAATTTACAGGTATGAGTTTCAACGCCTATCTGGTAAATTACCGGCTGGAACTGGCGGCGAAGCAGTTGTCAGAAACAGACTTTAAAGTGGTTGAGATAATGGAAAACTGCGGTTTTCATAACCAGTCCTATTTCACAAGGGCATTTCAGAAAAAATACCAGAAACCGCCGCTCCTGTACAGAAAAGCTGCACATTTGAACAGTCCGTAATTTTGCCTGATTTACTCATTCGCTTCATTCTCCAAATCAATATACTAAACTTGATCAAAAAAACAGCATCCGTTTAAACAATACCAGAGCATCTGCAATCCTTACCCTTAACATTCAAAAATGTCTCTGCCAATCATGGTATCGAAAGAACTGATGCAAAACATTGAATAGGAGAATCAAAAATGAATGCATTATTAAGAGCAAAAGAAGTAACTAAAACTTACGAAAAAGCGCAGCGTCCCAGCCTGAACAAAATCTCTTTCTGCGTTGCCGATGGGGAATTTATCGGCATCATGGGTGCATCTGGTTCCGGGAAAACCACCCTGCTCAACGTCCTCTCCACCATCGACACACCCACCAGCGGAGAGATCTGGATCAACGGTATAAACCTAAAACAACTGGACAATGCGAGTGCTGCCGACTTCCGCAAAGATCATCTGGGATTCATCTTCCAGGAGTACTTTCTGCTTGACAGCCTCACAATCCGTGAGAATATCTCTGTCCCACTCACACTCCAGAAGCTTCCACCAAAAAAAATCGAAACAATGGTGCAAAACCTGGCAAAGCGTTTTGACATCTCGTCACAGCTCGACAAATATCCAAGTGAATTATCCGGCGGTCAGCGTCAGCGTGCTTCCGCCGCGAGAGCTATCGTAAAACAACCCAGCATCTTATTTGCAGACGAACCTACTGGCGCTCTCGATTCCAGCTCGGCAACTGAACTGCTGCATGCACTGCAGGAGGCAAACCAGGAACTGCACACCACCATCTTGATGGTCACACATGACGCATACGCTGCAAGCTTTGCAGGACGCATTTTGATATTTAAAGACGGAAACATCATCAGGGAGATTTTCAGAAACAATGCCAGCCGACGTGACTTTTACGAATCCATTGCCGCCGAAGTGGCAAAACTGGACACAGAAAGGCAGGTGTAAATCATGAATACCACAATATCAATGGCGGCAAAAAACCTGAGGAAAAGTTTTTCCTTTTATGTCTTGTATCTACTGTCCGTATCCCTTGTCATTACGCTGCATTTTGCCTTTACGTCCTTCTCAATGAATCAGGTAATGCTGGAAAAAATATCCTCCGACGGACGTGTGGAGTCGATGTGCAGCATGATTTCTATCTTTTTGATGGCGTTTGTCGTATTTTTTATGACGTACTCCAACCGCTTTTTCCTTAAACGGCGCACAAAGGAGCTTGGCATTTATGCCCTGCTTGGGTATCGAAAGACTGCAATCCTTTCGCTGCTCACCTTTGAAAATGTTTTGATCTGCTGTGGCGCGCTGTGCACCGGGGTCCTTCTTGGTGCCATCATGCACAAGGGTATCGTTGCGGGAATAACCGCACTCCTCAGGCTCTCTATTGACACTGCACAGATACCCTTTTTTGAAGTCAACGCCATTCGAAAAACAGTCTGTTTTATTCTGCTGGTAATTGTCGTCCTTAGTATTTCGAACGGCAGATTTCTGTTTCAATCTTCCCTTATGAGTCTGGTGCGGTTTGAAAAAAAGGCAGAAAAGAACATGAGTTTCCATTTTGTCCCCTCCGTGATCGGTCTTGTCATGACAGTATTGGGTTATGTCCTAGCATTGGATATTTTCCGCGGCAGAAAATCCCTCTGGCTTTCCGTTGGTTTTTACCAGATTGGTCTGCTCACGGCAATGCTGATTTTATTGGGCACCATTTTTTTCATCTCGTCCTTCCTGCCTTATGTGATGAAGAACAGCAAAAAGAATAAACGGGCATTTTATACAGAAACCAGAATTATCACAACGCCAAACTTTGTTTACCATATCCGCTCGAACGCCAGGACCCTGATCATGCTCACCCTGCTCTCCGCTGCTACGTTGACTGTTGCAAGTGTCATGGCTTTAACACTCTATTATCCAATCGCCAGTGTTTCCCGCATGGCTCCGTCCGAGTTGGAATTTCGTGTTGCAAATGAAAATCAGATTAACGCCGTAAAACGCCTTGTAAACCAATACGCGCCCGGTGCTGCTGTCACGTTCATACAGACTGACATCTACAAAATTACTTCGTCCTCAGCCAGCCTTCCCATGGAATACAGTGCAGGAAGCGCCAAAGGTGACTCACAGAATGAAAAAATATTGAGGGACATCGGATTTGAATGCATCTCGTATACGCAATACCATTCCCTTTTACTGGCACAGAAAAAGGATACCATTGCCGACCAGATACCCGCGCTAAATGACACTGAATGCATCCTGGTAAAATACCAGCCCAACGCCGACGGAAGCGACGAGTCTGGCAGCGTTTACTCATTAAACACTGATACTGTCAGCATACCGCTCACTGTGCGCGGGACAACACTCCACAATCCGATTTCCTTTGCAAACAGTGTGGGAACGCTGATTGTCAGTGATAATGTTTATGAACAGATCCGGGCAAGTGCTGCTCCCAAGACCAGCATATTGAGTATTAATGGAAAGGCACTCGAGGACAACGAAGATTTATTTGCAGACCTCAGTGCCCTGCTTGAAAACAGTCCTTATCTGCAGGGAAACTCGCACAGACTCCATGTTATTTTCTCGCTGAACAGTTCCACTTTTCTGCTGATTGGTTTTCTGGTTGTATTGTTTTTTATCGCAACGGGCAGTATCTTGTATTTTAATAATATTTCGGCACTTACGGATACAAAGGCAGACTACGAAATTCTTCACAAAATGGGATATACCAATAAAGCTATCAGGAAAATTATCAAAAAACAGGTTTTTACCTTTTTCTGTATTCCATTTACATTCGGTTTCATTGACTGCATTTTTGCCACAATTGTATACAAGACGGGACTTATGCAGAACCTGCTTGGAAATTCACTTGCGTTGTACGTGCCTACCATCATTGCGATTGCCCTGACTGCATCAATTTATCTATTTTACTATTGGCTTACGGTTCATTCCTGTTGTAAAATAATTAGTAAATTGTGAACTTATTTCTACAGAGCATCCAGCAATACTTATTCCAGCGGATTTGTACAAAATATGTTTTATATGCTCCATTTTAAAATGTGATTACACTTTACCCAAAAAATACTCTGTATTTTAGCTTTAATCCTGACAAATAGAATCATTATAAGGGATATAATGAATATGAAACATTTAACATTGAATTTACTATTTTTCCTCAATTATATATTGGTTATCCTCTATATCAGCCGGCTAGGCGTCAATGTACAGCTGACAGCACAAGACACCGTTCCGATACTGCTTGCATCCTTTATGATGATTGACATGACCTATATCAGCGCATGCAATATCAGGGAAAATAAAGTCATAACTCTGTTTTGCGGACTGCTGGTACTGGACTGCTGGTATCTGCTGCTATTGCCAGATACCAGCGCGGTCGCAAAATTCACCTTTATAGCTCTAAGCCCAATCATATGGTATGCCTCCGCCAAATTCCTGCTTCTGTTTTTGTTTCAGGGAAGCGGATATAAATTCCGAATGTCCACAAACATCATACTCCTGACTGCCTGTGCCGCCACAATCGTCGGTATTGGCATATCCAGCCAAGTGTATGCCCTGCTATATGGTATACAGCTTTTGGTCAGCTGCCTCTGCCTTGCCTTTGTGCTGCTGTACCACCGAAAGCGCGCTGCCTTTGTCCTGAAAAGCGAACGAAAAAGTATTTTGTTTTCTGTCATAATTACAGTTACAGCATTCCTCATGTACTATTTTGCTACAGTTCAAATACCAAATCATATTTCCAATTTTGGTATTTATCTCCCTGTGCTGCTATTCTGTATCAGTGTTCATGGCATTGTGCACAAAGAGCGCCAGCGCTACCCACTCTCTGTCCTGTTCACCCCAAGGCAGATAATGTTTATCCTTGGAGTGTCATTTTTGATTATCGTACTAACCAACCTGTGTAAAAGAAATACACTAAGTAAACTCTGCATTGCAGTTAATATGCTGTTTGCATTGATTGATCTGTGCAGCATCATATTGGGATACAACTTGAAAAACGGCAAAGACAGCCTCATCAGACAAAGCAGCTATTCTGCATCCCTACATCAGCTGCAGAGGGAGGAACGGCTAAAGACAGCTTTTGCAAATTTTCTCCATGATGATATTCTTCAAGATATTTTGTCGGTTAAGAACATGCTCCCAAAAGCCCACCGACCAGAAATACAAGCTATCCTTGCGGAAACACTCGACCATCTCAACACAACAGTCCGTGAACAGATGCAGGACTATAACCCCGTTATTTTGAAAAATTTGACTATCCAGGAAAACTATCAAAACCTGCTGGACGCCGTGTCGCAGTCTTTTCCCCAGCGAAATATCGCAGTGTCCTTTGACTGCTCTGATACTTTGTTTCTAGTAGAACCGTACAATATTTTAGTCTACCGGCTACTGAAAGAGTTATTGACAAATGTCTACAAACACTCTGACGGAAATCATGCATGGATAATGCTATCATTAGAGAATAACATTATAGAAAACAAAGCCGTTCAAAAGACTATCACAGATCACAATATGATTACATTGCGTATTGCAGATGACGGAACCGCAAACGCCGCCTGCTTAACTTCCACAGACACAACCAAACACAAGGGAATTTTTTCAATTACAGAACAGGTGCACGATCTGGACGGCACTATAACCCTCCGCGACAACACGCCGCATGGCATCTGCATCCAGATTCAAATTCCAATGAAGGGGGAACTTTCTTATGAATATTTTGTTAGTAGATGATCACAAGCTTTTCGCAAAAAGCCTGTCTGTCGCCTTGGACGAGTATTCCGAAATCGAACAATTCTATATCGCGCAAAATATTCAGGACTTGGAGAAAATACTTTGTGAAAAAAATATCGATATGATCTTATTAGACATTAATCTCGGCAGTCTCAGCGATACAGACGGCTTGGAAATTGCATCGAACCTGCGCCAGTCACCCCCCACAGCAAAGCTTGTCATCCTCACAGGCTATGACCTTCCCGTCTACCGCCACGAGGCAAAGAAAATCGGCGTAAACGGATTCCTCAACAAAAGCATCAGCCCAGACGACCTCATCGCCTCGCTGACGCGCATTTATCAAGGAAACACCTGCTTTCCAACCGAAAAGAAAGAAATGATCATCGAAGACCTGACTGCCATGGAAAAGACAATTCTACAGCGGCTTAGCACCGGCAAAAAGCGCAAAACGATCGCCGACGAGCTATACATCAGCGAGCGAACCCTCTCAAACCACCTGCAGCACATCTTTGAAAAACTGGGTGTATCCTCAGCCGTCGAAGCCGTCACCAAGGCAATCCAGCTCGGATATATCCCGCCCTTATGCTGATATGGTTATCCAATATCTCTTAATGAGACAGCCATCAACCTCTATACTTTTTTCAAAGATACCGCCGTTTGCAAGAATCGTTTTTTCACTGGCTAAATTGTCGTCATCACATGTGATCAGAACCCTCTTTATATCTAACGCTTTGCAATGCTGCAAGTTCTGTCTTATCATTTCCTTAGCATATCCCTTTTCTCTCTCAGATGGGAGAACATAATATCCCATATGTCCACCCCATGTCCCTAAAATGGGGTGATTAATGTGATAGCGCAAATCAATTACACCAACAATTCTATTGTCCCTTTCCCGCACTGCAATATAAATACAGGAAGGAACCCTGTCTTTGGGACATGTTTCCACATTTTTATGTAAATCAATCGTATCAATCCATTCCTTCGCAGAAGAACACTCTTCAAGATTTCCACATCCGGCAAACTTATCCTTATCATTCGAATCTATTATTTCCTGCCGGAATTGCCAGATATCTTTCTCATACTCCATTGTCGGCTCAAGTAATTTTATATTGCTCATTTTCCTGCAACCTCTTTTTAATCTCTATCAGAATTCTTTTGCCCATCCATAGGCATATTTGACAGCTTTATGCCAGCCTCTTATTCGTTTCTCCCTATCGTCTACCCCAATTGAAGGCTCAAATACACAATTGCTCGCCCAGTTTTTCATGACTTCTTCTTTGCTTGTCCAGTATCCTACTGCAAGTCCTGCCAGATAGGCAGCTCCCATCGCAGTAGTCTCCACACACTGCGGGCGGATAACTGGAACATTCACAATATCGGCCTGTGTCTGCATCAGAAAATCATTTGCACTTGCCCCTCCATCTACCTTAAGTGAGGGAATCGCAATCATGGAGTCCGCCTCCATCGCCGCAAGTACATCATTTACCTGATATGCTATGGAATCCAGCGTCGCACGGATAATATGACATTTGTTGACACCGCGCGTAATTCCGACAATCGTCCCCCGCGCATACTGATCCCAGTAGGGCGCGCCCAAGCCAGTAAATGCCGGAACGACATAGCAGCCGTTTGTGTCAGCCACCTTTTTTGCCATATACTCAGAATCCTCCGCCGAATCAATGATCCTCAGCTCATCGCGCAGCCACTGTATCGCCGCACCCGCCACGAAAATAGAGCCTTCCAGAGCATAAGTTACCTTCCCGTCAAGCCCCCATGCAATCGTTGTCACCAGTCCATTGTCGGAAAAAACCGGCTTTTCACCTGTATTCATGAGCAGAAAACAACCTGTTCCATAGGTGTTTTTCGCCTCTCCCGCAGTAAAGCATGTCTGCCCAAATAATGCTGCCTGCTGATCCCCTGCTGCCCCTGCAATCGGTATCGCTCCCCCGAGGAAGGACGCATCCGCCTCCCCATAGACGCAGCTCGAAGGCTTTACGACAGGAAGCATGGATTTTGGTATGTCCAGCTCTGCAAGAATTTCTTCATCCCACTCCAATGTATTGATATTAAAGAGCATTGTGCGGGAAGCGTTCGAATAATCTGTGACATGAACTGCCCCCTTGGTAAGCTTCCAGATCAGCCATGTTTCCACAGTGCCAAACAGCAAATCGCCATTTTCAGCCTTCTGCCTTGCCCCTGGCACATTGTCAAGAATCCATTTTACCTTTGTCGCCGAAAAATAAGCATCGACCACAAGACCTGTCTTTTGCTTATATTTCTCTGTAAGTCCCTTTTCTTTTAAGGCATCACACGCTTCTGCTGTCCGCCTGCACTGCCATACAATTGCATGATACACAGGAATTCCTGTATTTTTGTCCCACACGATTGCTGTCTCGCGCTGATTTGTAATACCAATCGCGGCAATATCCTTCGCGGAGGCTCCGATCATGTTCATCGCCTCGACTGCAACACCTAACTGACTCGCCCAGATCTCGTCTGCGTCGTGCTCAACCCACCCGGGCTGCGGAAAATACTGCGTAAATTCTCTCTGTGCGACGCTGCACATCTTGCCTTTTTCATTAAATAGAATACATCGGTTGCTAGTCGTCCCTGCATCTAATGCCATAATATATTTTCCCAATAACCTGTCCTCCTTGTACTAAGGATCTGTCACGAGATAACCTTACATTTTGATTTGACTAAATTGAAAGTTATTTCATGACTGCTCCTAACAATAATAACTTCTATATCTATCGCAGCATGATTTTCACATGATCGCTTTCAGGAAATGCGCTGACTGCTCTATACTTGCCAGCTGGTCTAAGTCCCCGAAATGCTCAATTGACAGATACCCGCGATAATCAGCCTCTTTCAGCTTTCTGACTAGCTGCGCAACAGGAATATATCCGCTTCCCGTCGGTACGGATTTCAGACCATTGCCCTCGCTTCCCCTGTCCTTGCAGTGTACATGTACGATATACCCTTTCAAATGCTCATATGCCTCCATCACATTCTCATAGCCAAATGCAAAATTTCCCATGTCAAATGTACATTTCAGCCCAGGTACATTTCTCATGAACCAGAGCAGTTCATTCATCCGCGAACACGGCGACCCGCTGTCATCAAAATCCTCGAGCGTCACATCCACTCCGAGCGGTTTCGCATACTGCGTAAGCTCCGTCAGCGCCTCTTTCATCGACTGAATACACAGATTCTGCTCCATAAACCGCTCCACGGCAAAATAATCACCGCTCACGCGGTGAAGCGCTTTTGCCTCCTCCGCGTCCAAAAATCCCGGCACGATCAGAACGCGTTTTACACCCAGCTGATGTGCCATATCGATCTGCTCTTTTCCGACACGGATATCAGAGCTGTTTCTCAGGTCATAAAACTGATAGATACTTGCCACTTCCATATAATTATACCGAAGCGCCTCATCAATCCGGTCATAGTCCGCGCAAAGCCGCTTGTATTCAATATCAATACCGCGTATACCAAAATCACTGCAGTATCTCATGATCTGATTCAGCGACTTGTCCCCTTGTGACTGATTAACCGCCTGTATAATGTGGTCATAAAATACAGACAGCTTGACTGGGTTGGCGTACTCTTCCTCAAGTGTCACCTTCACCGCCGTGCAGTCAAGCGGCCTTTGCTGTCTCTTAACTTCTGAGCACCAATACACTGCATTGGTAAGAATCCGCTGGATCTCGGGCATATGATAAATCGGATACTCCTCATGCCCCGGCTGAAAATAAAAGATTCTGCCCTGTCCGCGTTGAAAAGTGCAGCCGCTCCGAAATACCTCACCGCCTGCAAACCAGCCTGTAAAGACTACATCGTCAGGCTTTGGAATGTCAAAGTACTCACCATACATTTCCTCAATCGGAATGTCAAAATGCGCCGAAACACCCTGTGCAATCGGGTGATATGGCGCCGTCACAAACAATCGCTCACGATCCTCATGTCTCCAGCGAAGTGTCATACTTGTCCCCATGAGCAGACTCATAACCTTTGCCAAATGTGCCGAATGAAGCGCAATCAGTCCCATTCCCTGCAGCACATGGCGCTTCACACGCTCCGCTACCTCATCGGAAAACTCATGATGTGCCATATGTCCCCAGTAAATCAGCGCATCTGTGTCCGCGAGAACCTCCTCAGTCAAACCATGCTCTGGCTCCTCCAAGGTGGCCGTCCGCACAAAAATATTCCTGTCCTGTTTCAGGAAATCCGCAATGCAGCCGTGGATTCCATGCGGATAAATCTGCTGCACTTCCTCCTGTCTCTGCTCATGCAGATTTTCATTCCATACGGTTACTTTGACCATAATTCCCCTCCCTTCGATCTACAAATATGTCTTTTACAATTCCAGCTGCCTGAACTCCTTTGACGCCGCTTCATACAGATACACCTTTCGGGTTAAGACCTCAGATGGATCCAGCATCCTGTTCATTTCCTTGACGCGCTCTAAAATCTGTCTCGGCGAAATTGTCCCTTTCTTGTGAAGCCTTCCTTCATGAATGCTTGTGAACGCCACGTAGTAATCGTCCCCGAACAGCTCTGCGATGCGCTCTCTCACGCCGGGATAAAACATTGCAATCGCACCATTCATCTGTGTCGTTGTCGTCACTGTAGGCACAGCCATTGCGGAGAGCGGCTTCACGTCCGTGTTTAATGCCATGAAAGCACCTTTGTGATATGGCGGTTTGTATGTATCCATAGGATTGAGGTACATTCGCGGCGGTGACATCATATAAGTACTGCTCATTGCGTTCTCCCAGACCTCCTCCTCGGTCAAGTCCCAGGTATCCATCATGACTCTCGGAAGCTTCATGGAAGAGACATCGTGGCGCTCTCCGGTGCGCTCATCGCTCGCAAGCAGATAGAGAACCAAAACGATATCTCCGACGCATCTATATACATAGTCCTTTAATTCATAGCGATGGTCATTATAATTAAGAGGGCGGATAAAGATTTTCTCTCTTAATGCCTCATACTCATTTCTGTCAATCAGCTCCATAATATCCATCTTAGCAAATTGTTTCCCTTCTTCCAGACTGGAATTGATATCTGTCCACACACCTTTCCATCCATTTTCCTCAAACGCCCGATAGAGTCCCCTGCATGTAAACCTGCATATATGTGCACTTCCAGTTTGTATATAAAGAATAACAAAGTCACCTGACAACACATCAGATTCCATCTTGTTGTACCGAATATTTGTATTTCGGATTGTCATAAGTTCTTCTGGTTCTTCTGATGTAGAGCCATCTGGGTAATATTTCACTCTGTCATATCCTAATTCGTCTTTCCTATCCTCCAGTCTCTGCAGCAGTTCACTGCAGAATTCTTCGTATGTCATCGTAATCCTCCGATCATTTTTCTATTTATTTTTAATCCTAAGATAATTATTGTCTTTCTTATTCGTTGTTCATCGCTTATTTTTCCTATATCCATTTTAGACCAACATTCTTGCTTGGCATTATAGATTGCTGATCTGTTTCAGCTGCCAAATGATTTATTTGACACTGATATTCCCACCCGACTGTGAATCTGATGAATACATAATATAAAACTCCTGTACCACTTTTTCCGCAGGCTTTGCATACAATTCATAATCACGCCGCTTTGCTGCCTCACTCTCTTCATACAGATTGTCTATCCACGACCAAAGTGCGAATCCCCTCACCCAGCTTCGCTTTTTGCAGGCTCGAAACATTGCTTTATACCAATCCGCCTGCCCCTCCAAGTCACACTCTCCCTGCACTGACCAGTCATTCGGCACATATTTTGAGCCCACGACGGACATACAGCCTGCCTCTGCGAAAAAGAACGGCTTTTGAAACTTTGCAACGACAGGCTCAATCCTGTCGAGTTGTCTGTCCCAGTCGTCAATTGGGTAATATCCACTTGATGAGATCACATCTACACAATCCCACCATGTGACATTGTGTTCCTGATATTTATCTGTATTGTAGGAGACCAACCCTTTGAAATCCTTTCGTATCTCTGCGATGGTCTGTCTCCACTCGTCTGCACGCCGCTCTGACATGACCATCTCACAGCCTGCAATATGCATCTCGCATCCCATCTCCTGCGCTATTTGGGCATAATGGTTCTGAAACTCCATATACGAAGGAAACCAACTGCTCCATTTTGGCTCGCAGGGTACATCTTCGTCAAAGAAATTGATATGCGCACGCCATGTTCCGTTTTTGCAGTTGACAGTGGGCTTTAACGCCACGCGAAGTCCAAGCACATGCGCATAGTCAATCATTTGCTTCAACTCGCTGTCTGTCATCGTTCTGTTGGAGATGTAATCAATCTGCTCTGACTGGGGTGTGTCCTGAAGTCCGCCTGGAACAAGAATGATGAAATTGGCATTTGTGCGCTCTTTCATAAGTCTGAGACTTTGTCTGGCTCTCTCCTTTGCCAAATTTCCCGCAGGTGCAAACGGGGCAAAGGTGATGCCGTTTATATAAGGTAATGTGATCATAGAAACTCCCTTCAATTTAGCGTATTTTGGATATTTGAATTTTCCAGACAACATATGCAGAATTTATTTCATCTATCCTGTATAGACCGATAACCAAACCAAGTAATCAATCTTCCTCTCTTTATCTACAATAGTAGAAATTCTTTAAAAATACCACACAAGCGGTAATTGTGCTCGACTGATACATCTACAACAGTAGAGATACATTAAGGTTATCAAACTCTTACCATTCTGCGGATTGCGTTACAGACACAATTTTTGTACAAGCATACCAATCAATTCAGTAACCTTTTCCTAATTATACATATTCCGTCTCTGGTTTGCAACTTTTAATGTACAATCAATATATCCTTTCTACGTGTTTTTAATACTCCTATCAGGTCAACTCCCAAACGACTGTTAATCGCATCATTCATCACAGTGTATGTTCCTGCTCATAGTTAAGTCATTCCTTGTTAGAAATCGCAAGTTTCACCTTGTCCAACTGCTCAACATCAGTCTTCTTAATCTGTTCAATAATCCAAAGACCTTTGCGTGCTATATTATATGCCCCGTTTGCATCTACACTTAATGGTTTATGTTTATCGCTGTCTGTTATAAAAAACTCTTCATTTGCATTTAATATAGGAGATATCAGTTTATCTTCCTGTGTATCACTATTCCGCATCTGCATAACCAGAATAAACAGATGCATAAATCTCTTGCAAAAATCTGCCTTGTCTATTGTCAGCATCTCATCACGTATATCATTTTTTGTAATTTCAATATTATAACACCACTTTACAACTTTTAAATAAAAAAACGCACATGGCACTTTTCGTAGTATAATAAGTTTGCACACGAATCCATACGAAAGAGAGTGACCTTATACGTTTAACTTATTATACAATGAAA
>CAMWLV010000119.1 GCA_947175175.1 uncultured Lachnospiraceae bacterium | reverse complement strand
ATAGCGATAGCAATCGAAACAGTCCGTCATGGACAAAACCTGTTCTGCATGTGGGTGCCTATTGGCACGGCGCCCTAGCCATGAGATATATCGAGTAGAATAATGATACACCCGTAAACGCGGGCTCCTGAACCGAAGGGAGCGGAGAGAAAGCTTTGTGGAGCTGGCCACAGCCGTCGGCAATTTTAATCTGTTTAATGTGACAGAAGGGGAATCCTCTGTCGTATTAAGCAGATTAGAGAAAATAAAACTATTTTAGAATGGTACAAACTACAATAATCATATATTTGAAAGAATGAAAAATGAGGTGCTATTTATGATGGTAGAAAGTATATCAGAAGAAAAAAGCTGTACAAATGTATTTGCGCATGATAGTGAAGAACTTTCAGCGGTTTTCACAAAGCTCTGGATACAGATTATAAACAAAAAGGAAGCTCAGAAAAACCATATTAACGTTGCAAATGTTAATATTTTAGATTTATAATAAATCTGAGATATTGGTTTGTTTTATCAGAGGGAACTATGAACGATATAGTGGGAATTTATAGTAGATTATCGGAAGAAGATAGAAACAAACTCAATGAAAGTGATGAGAGCCGCAGCATTCAAAATCAGAAAAGTATGTTGATTACATATGCAACAAGTCAGGGATGGGAAATTTACAATATTTATTCTGATGATGACTACAAAGGAGGCGATCGCAATCGACCAGCATTTAACCAGCTCCTGACAGATGCGCGGAACCATAAATTTAATATTGTACTCTGCAAGTCGCAGTCTCGCTTTACGCGTGAACTTGAGCTTGTAGAGAAAATCATTCATGGTGATTTTGCAGAATGGGGCATACGCTTTGTAGGTCTAGCTGATAATGCAGATACGGCCAACCACGGAAATAAAAAGTCCAGACAGATTAACGGCTTAGTGAATGAGTGGTATCTTGAAGATTTATCAGATAACATAAAAACAGTCCTCACAGATCACCGTAAAAAAGGGCTGCATATAGGTGCATTTGCATTGTATGGATATCAGAAAGATCCAGATCAGAAAGGTCATCTGATCATTGATCCTGAAGCCGCTGCTGTTGTAAGAGAAGTATTTGAATTGTATGCATCTGGCATTGGTAGAACTAATATTGCAAGGATTCTAAATGACAGAGGGATACCAAATCCGACAGAATATAAGAGAAGAAAAGGGTTACGCTATAACGGAACCAACAGGTCTTGTGGCACTCTTTGGAAATATTATGGGATATCCTCCATGTTGGAAAATGAAATGTACATTGGAAACATGATTCAGGGCAAATATGAGAATCCTACATACAAATGCAAGCATAGCAAACCAGTCTCACGGGAAAAATGGATTCGAGTGGAGGGAACTCATGAGCCGATTATTGACATGGATCTATGGAATCGTGTGCAGCAGCGTCGGGCAGAAAAGGCAAAACCATGTTATACAGGGGAAATCGGCATATTTGCGGTAAAGACCAGATGTATGTACTGTGGGTATACACTCGCCAGTTCGAGTAATCGGGGACTTCGATATCTGAAATGTCCTACAAGGAATCTTGGAAATCAGTTTTGTAAAGGTGCATTTATTGCTCAAAGATTCCTAGAGCAAGCAATCTTAGAGGAATTGAACCATATAATATCTGAGTATTTCGATGAAACATCCGCGGAATCAATGCTCTTGGTAACTCGGAATATTGAGACTGGAAAGCAGCGCCTGAGAAAAGATATTTCCAATATGGAGTCGAAAGTGGAAAGCTTGAAAAAGGCTATCCAAAATCTGTATATCGACAAAGCGAATGGGATAATATCCGATGATGAATATATTGAATTTCACAAAGATTTTTTAGATGAAATCGAACAATACAAGAAACAGCAGGCAGACAGGATAGCAGAGCTGGAAACGTTGGAGGCAGAAGACAAGACTATTCGTTCAAAAAAAGATATTCTGAAAGAGTATAAAAATGTATCCAGGCTGGATCGGGACATTATGGATTCTCTGATTGATTATATTGAAGTAGGGCGGTGCGAGAAGAAAGTACATAGGAATGATTTGCCGCCCATAGTCATTCACTGGAAATTTTAGTCTTTGGTTGCATTTACCAATGTGTAGCAGAGCAGAAAGCCCGGACAACATATGACAATATTCTCCGTTTAGTTAAGGATCCCGATGTCTGCGAGCCCATCAAATTCCTAAGGGCACGCGAGATTGTGCATTTCCAGCGTTTCGGCGAAGCGCTCCGCATAGCGCAGGAGAACCTTGACTCACGCAACTTCTATGCATTTAACCCAGAGTTTGACAAATAATTAAACTGTGACAGAAAAAACTCCTATATCAGTATGTATTTGATAAAACTGCTGCATACTGAATAGGAGTTTTTTGTTAAAAAACTGTAAATCGATTGGTATATATAACATTTTATGGTAAAATACTATTTGCCTGCAGTGATAAGACAGGTAAAAAATTTAGAAGAGGAGAAGAGAACAGTGGAAAAGATTACAGAAGATATTGTAAATATCGGAGTGAATGACAGGGAGATCACGCTTTTTGAGGGACAGTATGAAGTGAAAAAGGGCATGGCATATAACTCTTATGCCATATTGGACGAGCAGGTTGTTGTGATGGACACCGTTGATCCTCGTGCCACGACAGAGTGGTTGAAAAATCTTGAGGAAGCATTGGGAACAAGAAAAGTCGACTATCTGGTTATTCAGCACATGGAGCCAGACCATGGTGGCAGCATTATGCAGCTGATCGAGCGTTTCCCGGATATGAAGCTTGTCGGAAATGCAAAGACATTTCAGATGTTCCAGCAGTTTTTTGATGTCAATCCCAATGACAAAGCAATCACTGTAAAGGAAGGAGACACTCTTTCTGTCGGTAAGCATACATTGCAGTTTTTTATGGCACCAATGGTTCACTGGCCGGAAGTAATGGTTACGTATGAACAGTCAGCAAAAGTACTTTTCAGCGCCGACGGTTTTGGAAAGTTCGGAACGCGTGATGCAGACGAAGATTGGGCATGTGAGGCCAGAAGATACTACATCAATATCTGTGGAAAGTATGGCATGCAGGTACAGGCATTATTGAAGAAGGCAGCTACGTTAGAAATCAATATGATCTGTCCATTACATGGACCCATATTGTCCGAAAATCTGGAATATTATATTAATAAATATCAGGTATGGAGCAGCTATGAGCCGGAGGACGAAGGCGTGCTGATTGCCTGCGCCTCCATCCATGGACATACTATGATAGCAGCAGAGAAAATGAAAGAACTACTGGAACAAAAAGGTGCAAAGAAGGTTGCTATTGCAGATCTGACAAGAGAGGACATTCATGCGATAGTTGAGAATGCATTTCGATACAGTCATCTGGTACTTGCAGCAGCATCTTATGATGCCAGTGTATTCCCACCCATGGAGGATTTCTTAAACAGGCTTAAGGCGAAGAATTATCAGAAGCGCACGGTCGGAATCATAGAAAATGGTTCGTGGGCGCCAACAGCGGCAAGGAGCATGAAGGCAATATTGGAAGGGGCAAAAGCGCTTACATTTGCAGAGCCGATTGTGACGATCAAATCCGCTTTGAAAGAAGAAAACATTCCCCAGCTGGAAGCACTTGCCGATGAACTTCTCAATGTTTAAATCGAACAGGAAAGATTTTCTCCATGTGCATAAAGACGACAAAGTGGTGCCTACTCACGGTAGGTCACCACTTTATCACCTTCCAGTATTCTTGTTTTTCCGTCAGGAATCAAGGATTCTTCCCCGCGCATGATCATTGCAATCAATTCATCTGGATCCAGTTTTAGGTCTGCGATCGTGCGGTTGCACCAGGGGTGGTATCGGTCAATAAAAATCTCATCGAGCAGTTCATTTCCAGTAGGATTGTAGGCAGGGGCACTTAAGATGATGCTGTCTCCTGCTAAGATCAAGGTATTGCCCTTGGTGATGATGGTCTCATGGTTGCGTTTGATCATCAGGGCAAGAGAACCAGTAGGAAAATTCACTTCCTTGACCAGTTTATTTTCCCAGTTGTGCCCTTCTGGTATATACATGCGAATCAGGGTGATGGAAGAGTCCTCCTGATAATCGTTAAATGTCTTTCGCACATCAGCCTCCTCATCAAGCATATCTAGTTTTTCGGCAACTCTTGGAAGCAGTGTACCCTGTATCGCGACAGAGAACAGTGATACCATAAATACAATGTGAAACAGATTGTGAGGCATGATCACGCCGCCGGCTACCGCCATGATCGCAAATACAGAGGAGGATGCTCCTCGAAGTCCTGCCCACGATACCAGAAGGCACTGTCTTGTGGAGCATCGAAAGGGTTTCAGTAATAAAAATACGGCAACGGGTCTGGCAATCAATGTAAGGATTATAGTGATCACGATCGCCGTAAAGATCACATTTGACATCTGGTGGGGGATTGTTAATAGTCCCAGCAGGAAGAAAATCAATATCTGTGCAAGCGAGGTAACACCGTCAAAAAACGGAATAAGTGTTGCCTTATTTTTGATAGGGCTGTTACCGATGATAACGCCCATGATGTACACACTCAGGTAAGCATTTCCGCCTAAAAGCTGTGACATGCCGTAACAAATCAGAACCATTCCAATCATAAAAATCGTGTCAAGCCCATCAGAGACAAGATCAGTTTTTGTCATGATCCGTATTGTGAGCATGGCAAGGGCAAAACCGGCCAGGGAGCCGACTGCCAGTTGTAAACAAATCCGTAGTATGATATTTTCTGATTCTCCGGAGAAAATGATTCCTAGGGCGATAAAAGTGAGCATGTATGCCATAGGGTCATTACTTCCGCTCTCTAACTCCAATAGGGAGGCAGTGCCATCCTTCAGGTTCAGTTTTTTCTGTCGCAGGATAGCAAATACACTCGCGGCATCTGTAGAGCCGAGCACTGCACCCACCAGAAAGCTTTCCGGCCATGTATATCCTAAGACCAGCCTGACAAACAGGGCAGTGACAATTGCAGTGACAGCTACGCCGAGCGTTGACAGAAGGACAGATCTTACGGCTACATCTTTTGCAAGCGTCCACTTTAAATTGAAACCGCCATAAAACATGATGAATAATAATGCGATGGAGCAGATATTTTCTGCAAGCTTATAATTGCTGAATGGAATTTTGAAAAAGCCGTCACTTCCAAACAGCATACCAATAAACATAAACAGAATTAACGCTGGCATGCCGAACTGTCCAGAAAATTTTTCCGCTATTACGCAGAGCAGTATCACGGCAGCCACAAGCAGTAAGATAGCAGTCATAAATTCATCCCCTTTTTTATTCTAATTTCCATCTATTATAATACTAACTTTTTCCGGCGGAATATGCAAGCCTAGTTTTTTCAGAGACACTTATTGTTTCAGAAAAGGTTCTATGATAAGATATTCATATAAAAAAATAAGAGCGATAATGATATAGTGGAGGAGGTACTGGATGAGATTTGAATTTGACCAAAAGGACTGGACAAACATAGCGGAAGGTGAGAAGGACTGTTATCTGCTCACAAACGGACTAGGCGGATATAGCAGTCTGTCAGTCATAGGCGCAGCGGCAAGGGGAGACCAGGCGCTTCTGATGTCAGCAAAAAAAGCACCGAATGTCAGAATGCATCTGGTAACAAATATTTTTGAAAATCTGGTCATAGATGGGAAGGAGCATATCTTAACCTCACAGCGCATGAAATTAGGAACGGATTATGAAGGTTTTCGATATCTTGAAAGGTTTGTCTATGATGATTTTGACGAAAATGCGCCGGTATGGACATTTCAAGTAGACGGAGTAACAATCACGAAACACTTGCTGATGTTACATGACGAGAATACAGTTGCCCTAAAGTACGAGATCAACAATCCAATAGGTAAAGCGGCAGCATTTGAGCTGACACCATTGCTGCGATTTACCTCGAAAAAAGAGAACTTTGATACCTCGCAAAAAATAGAGGAATATAAAATAGAACCCTGCAGTATAGACACAAAAGCAAATCTGCCAGACAGGTCATACTGTATCACAGGCGGAGATATCCAACTGTATCTTACAACAAATGCAAATCTGCATGTACAAGAGCCCTGCCTGTTTGGAGAGATGTATTTCTCACAGGACGAGCGTGATGGGCGTGTTTCTATCGGTAATGCGTTTCGTAATTGTGTGATGCAGGTACAACTTTCTGCAAAAAATGACATTTATATCATTTTTAGTACAGAGTGTTATGATGACTGGAATGCACAAACACTTTATGAGCGGTTTGAGCAGCAGAATAAAGATCGGAAAGAACAGCTGCTTGCGCAGGCAGATCTGTCGTCGGAGCTTGGACAACAGCTTGTGCTGAGTGCAGATGCGTATGTTGTAAGACGGGAATCGACAGACGGCATGAGTATCATAGCTGGTTATCCTTTTTTTGAGGACTGGGGACGGGACACAATGATATCGCTTGCCGGGGCAACGATGGTAACACGGCGGTTTGAGGAGTGCAAAAGTATTTTAAGGACTTTTGCAAAATATGTAAAAAACGGTCTTCTCCCGAATCTGTTTCCAGAGGGTGGTGAGAATCCGATGTACAATTCGGCTGACGCACCGCTGCTTTTTGTGAATGCAGTGTATGAATATATGGAGTATTCCAAGGATACTGCATTTAAAGATGAGATACTTCCTGTGTTGGAGCAGATTATTGATGCATATAAAAATGGCACGGATTTTCATATCAATATGGACAGTGATGGTCTAGTCATGGCAGGCACGGATCTGGAACAGCTTACATGGATGGATGTGCGCGTGGGCGATTTCCTTCCGACTCCACGGCATGGAAAGCCGGTAGAGATTAACGCATACTGGTACAGTGCACTGATGATCATGTATGAGCTGACACAAAATGCGGCATATATGGAACTTGCGGCAAAAGTAAAGGACTCATTTCAGGAAAAATTCTGGAATAAAGAAGAACAGTGCCTAAAGGATGTATTGTCAGGCGGAATGGACGAGAATCAGATACGGTGTAATCAGATCTGGGCACTGACGATGCCGTTTACCATGCTGCCTGTTGAAAAGGAGGCTTCCATAATCAGAAAAGTCAAGGACGAGCTGTACACGACGGTTGGTCTGCGCACTTTGGCAAAAGAAGATCCTGATTTTCACCGCGTCTATATCGGACCGATGGAGGAGCGCGACAGGGCTTATCACCAGGGAACCGTGTGGGCGTATCCGCTGGGGGCATACTACAGGGCTTGTATAAAGTATGCCAGGAAGTGTACGAACATCGCTGATAAAGAGCGAATCAGGGCAGAACTGACACAAGAGTTCGATGCGCTTACGGCTTGGCTCAAAGAGGGCTGTGTGTCTCAGATTGCTGAGATTTATGATGGTGAGACGCCGACGGTATCAAGAGGGTGTTTTGCGCAGGCGTGGAGTGTTGCCGAGCTGCTGCGGGCTGTGTATGATTTTGAGAACATGTAAACGCTTACATTTTTTGGTAGATATTTATTTGTAATTGTGTTATCTTATAATTATAGGTGTTGATGTGGAGACTGTTTGTGCAGATTGACACATGAATCAATGCAGGTATATTTTGATATGCGTCAGGACTGTGACGGCAGCAATCAGAATCAAGAAAATTTTGCTGTCTTGAGTCATAGATCTGTCAGAATGGAGGATACGATGAAGTTCGATGTAATCTACAAGACTTCCACAAGCTTTGTGGTAGAAATCAAAGAGAATGGCTATTTTTCATCAGAGCAGGAGCATGAAATCTATGTAAATGGAAACCTTGCAGAGAAGAGTGACCGAAATGTAGCTACGGTATTTGGGTTGGAGCCGGCAACTACCTACGATGTCAGGATCAAGTGCGGGGCGGAGGAATCTGATGATTTTAAAGTTACAACTGAGGAGGAGTTTGTCACTCTGAATGTAAAAGATTTTGGTGCAAAGGGTGACGGTGAGACGGACGATACGCTCTTTATTCAGTGTGCTATCAATGCATGTCCGAAGGGTGGAAGAGTTTACATTCCGGCAGGTGTATACAAGATCTATCCTCTTTTCCTAAAGAGCGATTTGATATTGGATATCGGAAAGGATGCGACGCTTTCTGCTTTCACAGACAGGACAAAATTCCCGATTCTTCCAGGGAAAATCGAGTGTGTTGACAAGGAAAAAGAATATCTGCTTGGCACCTGGGAAGGTGATCCACTTGACATGTTTGCAGGCATTATCACAGGTATCAATGTGGAGAATGTGGTGATCACAGGGCAGGGAACGATAGATGGCTGTGCAAGCCGGGAAAACTGGTGGGACAATCCCAAGGTGAAGCGCATCGCATGGCGTCCGAGAATGATTTTCCTGAATAAATGTAAGAATGTTGTCCTTCATGGCATTACAGTAAGGAACAGTCCTTCATGGAATATTCACCCATATTTTTCAGAAGACTTGAAGTTTATCGGTATCTCTGTCCTTGGACCGAAGGATTCACCGAACACAGACGGCTTAGATCCCGAGTCGTGCAAAAACGTGGATATCATTGGCGTTTATTTTTCAGTGGGTGATGACTGTATTGCGATTAAGTCCGGCAAGATTTATATGGGTGCAAAGTACAAGACGCCATCCGAAAACCTCACGATCAGACAGTGCTGTATGCGCGACGGGCATGGATCGATCACCATCGGAAGCGAGATGGCAGGCGGCGTGAAGAACCTCAATGTCGAGAACTGCCTCTTCCTTTATACGGACAGAGGGCTTCGCATCAAGACCAGACGCGGACGCGGCAAGGATGCCATCGTGACGGGAATCAAGTTTGAAAATATTATCATGGATCATGTCATGACGCCGGTGGTGATGAATTCCTTCTATTTCTGTGACGCGGATGGGCATTCTGATTATGTGCAGTCCAAGGAGTTTCACCCAGTAGACGAGAGGACGCCATACCTTGGGGATTTCCTTTTCAAGAACCTGAAAGCGACAAACTGTCATGCGGCGGCTTCTTATCTGTATGGGCTTCCAGAGCAGAAGATTCATCATGTGGTATTTGAGAATGCATCTTTCTCTTTTGCGGAAAATCCGACAGCAGGCGTTCCGGCAATGATGGACGGAGTCGATCAGCAGACCAATACCGGCATTTTTGCAAAGAATATTGAGACATTGGAGCTGAAGAATGTGTCTGTGTCTGGGCAGAACGGTGATGCGGTGATCAGTGACGGGATTGACCGGTTTGTTCAATAGTTGTGATATATGAAAAATGAGAGTGTAATTTTTTGTTGCGCAGTAATTGTTTAAAACAGATCTGTGCATTTGCTACAGTCATCTAAAATGTTTTGATGATCATGGGAAACATATATTGTGCAGGCATCAAGCTACGATACATGGCTTTGGCATCAGTGAAGCAGCTTTTGTAGGGCTTGATGCTAGCAGCGGTGAAAGTATCGAATTTTAAAGAATAGGAGTTGGGTTGCATGGCGATTGAAATAGTAGAAAAATATGTAAATGAACTAATTGACCGGAGTACACTGGATGAGCCAGTGTGGAATATTGAGAAGATAAGAGCGGGCAAAAAAGCTTCATGGGATTACATCGATGGATGTATGATCATGTCTTTGCTTGAGCTTTATAAAGTGACAGACAATAAGAAGTATTTTGAGTTTGCCGAGAAGTATATCGATCACCGAATTCAGGAGGATGGTACGATCATAGGATATCATAAGGATGAGCTGAATCTTGACAATATCAACGAGGGCAAGAATCTATTTACGCTTTATGATTTGACCGGCAAAGAAAAATATGCCAAAGCGACAGAGAAGATTTACCAGCAGATTCTCGAGATGCCCCGCACGAAGGAGGGGAATTTCTGGCATAAAAAGATTTACCCTAATCAGGTATGGTTAGATGGTCTGTATATGGCACAGCCTTATTACATGGAGTATGAGAATCGATTCAATGATAAGAAAAATTACAAGGACATTTTCACACAGTTCTTTAATGTGGAGAAGAATCAGAGGGACTCTGAGACAGGACTTTACTATCATGCATATGATTCCGAGAGACTTATGTTCTGGGCGGACAAGGAGACAGGGCTTTCACAGAATTTCTGGCTCAGGGCGCTCGGCTGGTTTTCCATGGCGCTGCTTGATACACTGACGCTTGCCGATACAGAGTATCCTGATTACAACCATCTGTTGAAGATGTATCAGGACTTGATTGATTCCATGCTGAAATTCCAGTCGCCGGAAGGAATGTGGTATCAGGTGCCGAACTTCCCAGGCAGGGAGAAAAACTATCTGGAGACAAGCGGTAGCTCGATCATGGCATACTGTCTGATGAAAGGGGCACGTCTGGGATATCTTCCGAAAGAATATAGTGAGTATGGTGTGAAGGCTTTCAAGGGAATCTGTGATACATACCTTTCCACAGTAGAGGGTGAGATGAGCCTTGGCGGCATCTGCCTGGTGGCAGGTCTTGGACCAGATGACAAGCCAAGGCGTAACGGGACTTATGAATATTACATGTCAGAGCCAATCGTAAAAGATGATGCAAAAGGAACCGCACCATTCTTGCTAGCCTATGCGGAGATGTTGAGACTGGAGGAAGCGTAAGAGTAAACTCCGCATAGGCTTGCGTACGCGGAGATGTTGAGACTGGAGGAAGCGTAAGAGTAGACTCCGCATAGGCTGAAAATTATTACTATTTATGAAAGGCAATCATTTATGGAAAAAAAAGAACTGTACATAGGTACAGATGACAAGCAGGCATTTGCCCGAATAGGGGAAGCCCTGGAGGCGGCAAAGCAGTTTGCGGATATGGAAGTTGTCATACATATTGCGCCAGGCACTTACAAAGAACGTCTTGAAATCAAGCAGGATCATATTTCGTTTCTTGGCACAGATGCAGAGCAAACGAAGATAACGTATTCGGACGGGGCGTTAGACCTGATGCCGGAGGGTGATAAGCGCGGAACATTTCGAACGCCGAGTGTATTCATTGATGCAGATTACTTTTATGCAAGCCAGATTTCTTTCTGCAATGAGGCTGGGCAGGGAAATAAGGTTGGTCAGGCACTCGCGGTATATGCGGATGGAGACCATCTGATTTTTGAGAATTGTCGCTTTGACGGGCATCAGGACACACTTTTCACTGCTCCATTGCCAAAAAAAGAGAAACAGGCTGGGGGATTTAAGGGACCCAAAGAGTTTGCGCCGAGGCGCATGGGCAGGCATCTGTACAAGAATTGTTATATCGCGGGAAATGTCGATTTTATCTTTGGCAGTGCCACCGCATATTTTGAGAATTGTGAGCTGTTTATGAAACAGAGGAAAGGCGAAATAAAAGGATATGTGACAGCTCCGTCAACTTATGAAGGGCAGAAATACGGCTATGTATTCCGAAACTGCCGCTTTACAAGTGATTGTCCTGCTGAGAGCGCCTACCTTGGCAGACCTTGGAGAAATTACGCGAAATGTGTCATCATCAATTGTGAGATTGGGGCGCATATCCATAAAGAGGGCTGGCATGACTGGGATAACAAGGAAGCGTGGGATACCATGTTTTTTGCGGAGTATGGAAATTATGGAGACGGCGCTGGAGGAGAGCGTGCGCCATTTGTGAAAATGCTTACCGAGGAGGAAGCCGCAGAATATACTAGGGAAAATGTGATTGGGTTTTAACAATCGTTAGGAGGATGATAGAATGCAGTTTGGAATCAGATTACACGATGCTGTCAAAGCACCGATTGAGGAGAGATTAAAGATCGTAAAGGAGCAGGGATTTACTTGCGCACATGTGGCACTGTCGAAGGTGATCAGCGAAAATTCAGTAGCACCGGAGGCACTTACACCTGGTTATGCTATGTACTTAAAAAGGCTGTTTGACAAGAATGAGCTTGACTGCGCTGTCCTTGGCTGTTATCTGAATCTCGCGAATCCTGATGCTACACAGTTAAAGGCGATCCAAGAGAAATATAAGGCAAATATCCGCTTTGCAGCGCATCTTGGCGCAGGTGTGGTCGGCACAGAGACTGGTGCGCCCAATGTGGAGTACAAATTTGAGGAGGCTTGTTGGAACGAAGAGTCCTTACAGATTTTTATCAGGAATCTCAGACCTGTTGTAAAGTATGCGGAGCAGATGGGGGTGCTCATGGCAATCGAGCCAGTTGTGCGGCATATTGTGTGCAATCCTGTCCGTGCAAGACGCGTTCTCGACGAGATTGATTCCCCAAATCTCAGAATTATCTTAGATCCGGTTAATCTCTTAGAGAGCTATAATTATGAGAAGCAGGATGAGATCATCGACGAGGCAATTGAGCTTTTAGGAAAGGATGTTGCTGTTCTGCACGTGAAGGATTTTGTCATCAAAGATGGCAAGCTGATCTCTGTGCCAGTTGGACAGGGGCAGTGTCACTGGGACAGAATCATTCCATATATGAAGAAGGAAAAACCATATATGCATGCTACGCTCGAGGATACCAAGCCAGACAATGCAGTGGCAGCGCTGAATTACATTAAAGGAATCTATGCCGATTCATAGATAGTAATGATCACATAATAAGGAAACATAATATAGCAAAATTAAAATGTCATTTTAAGAAAGGATATATTTCTATGGTCCAAGTTATCTGCCGCGATGGAAAGTTTTTAGTAAAAGGAACCTTTGATATGGGAATTGCGGGTTTTTATGAAAATAAAGACTTTGGAGATAAGGTAATACAAATCGATAATAGTTTAGATGATATGATAAAGGGTCTGGACGAAAAGAATTATATGTGGATGAATCCATTAAAGCCGATTTTTGAAAAGGTGCCAAGAGATGGGGATTCCTTAGCGAAAGCATTCGAAGATTACATCAACGAGAAAGAGATTATGGTTCAAAAAAACAGAAAACAAATGAATGATTATTTTTTGTATCGACTTATTTCGTTTTTTGTAGATTGTGCCTATCCGTTTTGGGAAAATGAAAATGCTATTTTGCCGGAATATAAACACTATCAGGAAGAGGATTTTGAAAAGATTTATAAAGATGATAAACTTGATGTAATTTATGACCTTTGTGATGAGTTTGATGATGCTCCGAATAATGGCAGTGTTAAAAAGACCGATGTGGAGGCTTTAGCGAAAAAGTTGTTTCCGATGTTTGATTTTGATGGACTGATAAAATCTATAGATCCTGGTGTGGTTGGGTTTAATGGTTCATGGATGATAGTGGAATTTTCGGATGGCTGGGGAGGACTTGATTTTTACTGTAGTGCATATGAAGAATTTGACGAAAACTTAGCACCTCGTGACTGGCATAATTTTTGATTCTTTTCAGCAGAAAGTCGTTATAACGGTCGGAAGATTAGTGATATAACAATGGCTCAATGAAAAAATTCGTATCATAATACTCAGACAAGTTTCTGAAGAAGGGGCTGTCACACGAAATGAAAATCGTGTGACAGTCTTTTTTGCGTAGAGATATGTAGGTTGTTCTGTCTCATACACCTAGTACTCCATCCAGACAGAAATTGGAGTTGTGGGCTGCATGGTTCGTGCCAGTGCTAGGCAAAATTTCGACGGCGATGCGGTGGCATCGTCTAGAAATTTTAACGACGCAATGGTGCGAAACAGGCGGTTCACAATTCTAATTTCTAACCGGATGGAGTACTGGCACAACGAGTTAAATTATACAGGAAGCTTCCAACAACAAATAATCTTGCGGAGCGCGGCCTGCGCGGGGTGAAGTCACATATGAAAATATCCGGTCAGTTTGAGTCAGAAACTGCTGCGGATAATCATGCTCTCATCAGAACCTACATTGAAACCTGCCGCAGGAACGGAATCAATGAAATTGATGCATTAGAACGTCTATGTG
>CAMWLV010000118.1 GCA_947175175.1 uncultured Lachnospiraceae bacterium | reverse complement strand
AATAAGCCCACTATCAGCTATTGGATTGTAACTGATAATGGACTTATGCATTTGTTCGAATATTCAATTATAGGTATTTTTATGTAAGTTATATGAGTCTATTTTCATACCCCATTTTAATATAAAACGTACCCCATCCATACCCCATTTTTGCAATAAATGGCGTAAATTTGCGATAATTTACGATAGTTACACAAAATACCAAACATGCCGCAAACCCTAAGAAATACAGCATTTTCAAGCATTTTCCTACCACTCATACGGTGTTGCCTGGTACACATAATAATCTAACCAGTTCGTATAGAGGTTATTGCAGTGTGAACGCCATTGCAGGTTTGGTTTCTGCGATGGATCGTCATCTGGATAATAGTTCCTTGGAATATGTATTGGCAGTCCTTTTCCTAAATCTCTCTTATACTCTGCATCCAGCGTATATCTGTCATACTCAGGGTGTCCATTGACGAACACCTTCTTGCCGTTTTCCGCATATGCGAGAAAAACTCCTGCCTCCTTAGATTCCGCAAGCACTGTAATCTTGTCGCAGTTGTGTATATCGGCAGCCGATGTCTCTGTATGACGGCTGTGCGGTGCGAGAAAATAATCGTCAAAACCGCGCACCAATGGAACCTTTCGATTCTGTACTTTATGGGAATAAATCCCAAAAAGTTTCTCTGGAAGCATGCTCTTCTGAATCCCATAATAATGATAAAATCCAGCCTGAGCTCCCCAGCATATATGAAGTGTAGAGGTCACATGTGCCTCCGCCCAGTCCATAATAGCGCACACCTCCTGCCAGTAATCAACCTCCTCAAAAGCAATATCCTCCACGGGTGCACCGGTAATGATCAATCCATCAAAACGCTTATCCTTAATCTGCTCAAATGTTGTGTAAAACCGATTCAAATGATTTGCCGACGTATTGAGCGATACATGGCTCGTCACCATCAGAAAAGTGACATCGACCTGCAGCGGTGTGTTGGATAGGGCACGCAAAAGCTGCAACTCTGTATCCTGTTTCACGGGCATCAGATTCAGAATACAGACCTGCAATGGTCTGATATCCTGATGCATCGCGCGGTTTTCGTCCATCACAAATATATTCTCATTTTCCAGTATCTCCTTTGCCGGCAAGTCACTCTGTACTTTAATAGGCATTTTACTACACTCCCGTCTGTTTATATTTTATTTATGGCTCCATCTCCAGATATTCTGCCATGAACTGCTCCTCAGTGAGAATCGGTACATTCAGTTCTTTCGCCTTTTTATTTTTGGACGAATTTGAAGTTGCGTCATTATTAATCAGACAGACTGTTTTGGCAGACACACTTCCTGCTACTTTTCCGCCCTTTTTCTCAATCAGGTCTTTCAACTCATTTCTGCTGCCAAAATGATTCAGGCTTCCCGTCACGACAAATGTCTTGCCCTCGAGCGTCTGTCCCGCCTCATCTATTTCCTCCTTGATGATATGAACCTCTTTTAAGAGATTATCGAACATCGTATTGTTCTTTTCGTCAGAGAAATAGTCCACAAAAGCTTTGGCGATCACTTCCCCGATTCCGTCAATCTCACTGAGCTCCTCAACTGTTGTATGGCGCATCGCATCGATATCATATTTATAATACTTACAGATAACCTTCGCATTGGCAAGTCCGATATTGGCAATACCAAGACTGTAAATCAGATTCGGAAGTTCCACATCTCTTGCTTTCTCTATTCCATCTGTGAGCTTTTTGTATGACCTCTCCCCAAAGCCTTCCATTTCCACGATTTCCGCCTTGTATCTGTCAAGGTGAAACATATCCTGGTATTGATGCAGAAAGCCCTTCCCGATAAACTTCTCCAGCGTAGCTTCCGATAATCCGTCAATATTCATGGCGTCACGACTGACAAATAAGGTAAATGATTTGATTTTCTTGGCATCACAGTCTGGATTGGTACAGTAAAGTGACTGCACCTCATTGACCGCGCGCAGCTCTGTCTTTCCACCGCAGACTGGACAGGTATCTGGTATCTCCAGATTATCACTGCATGTAAGGTTTTCTGCAATCTGTGGAATAATCATATTTGCCTTATAAACAGTTATCCTGTCACCAATACCAAGCTTCAAGCCTTTCAGGATACTAATGTTATGGACAGACGCCCTGCTCACTGTCGTTCCCTCCAGCTCCACGGGTTCAAAAATCGCAACGGGATTGATCAATCCTGTACGGCTTGCGCTCCATTCAATCTCCTTCAGCGTCGTCTCTCTTATCTCGTCCGCCCATTTAAAAGCAATGGAATCCCGCGGAAACTTAGCTGTCCGTCCCAGAGAGCGGCCATATGCAATATCATCATAGGTCAGCACAAGTCCGTCTGATGGCACCTCATAAGTCTGAATACGTATCTCATAATCTGCCACTGCATCTACAATATTCCCTGCATTTACGCGCAGATATTGAACCACGTCAAACCCCTGTTCCTGCAAAAATTCAAACTGCTTTTCTCTTGAATTGTCGAAATCTACGCCGTCAGCTTTCACAAGGGCAAATGCATAAAACCGGACATTGCGCTCTGCTGTGATCTGATTATTAAGCTGCCTGACAGAGCCGGAACAAAGATTTCGTGGATTTTTGTATTTTGCATCCACATCATCAATATGGCTGTTGATCTCCTCAAAATCCTGATAAGTGATGACTGCCTCACCCCGGAGTATCAGTTCGCCCTGATATTTGATGCGCAGCGGAATATTCTTGAACACCTTGGCATTGTTCGTAATTACCTCACCAACCTCCCCGTTTCCGCGGGTAACCGCCTTCAGCAGTTCCCCGTTCTGATAGGTCAGCACGATTGTCAGTCCGTCAAGTTTCCAGCTTAACAGCCCGTCTTTGTCCCCAAGCCAGGCCTTAAGCTCCTCCCGCTCTTTGGTTTTGCCGAGAGACAGCATCGGACTTTCATGCGCCTCTTTGGGCAGCTCATCAACTGCCTCATAGCCAACACTGATCGTAGGGCTTCCCGTCAGAACCATACCCGTTTCCTGCTCAAGCTCTGCCAACTCATCGTACAATTTGTCATACTCAAAATTGCTCATGATCTCCTTGTCTTGCGCATAATATGCCTTGGAAGCCTCCCTTAACTTCTCCACAAGTTCTTTCATTTTATGTAACTTTTCATTATTTGCTGCCATATTCTCCTCCATATTTTTCTCTGTTAATACTTAGGAACTGTTTAAAAATAACTTTTCATTTTGACTTGTCTAAATTGAAAATTATTTCATGACAGCTCCTTATATTATCTCTGACATACCACACAGGCGATAAAGCGATGCAAGTTCTTCACCCTTTAGTTCCCGGTATGTTCCGCTTTTTAGTCCGGCAAGTTCAATATTCATCACACGGATCCGTGTCAGGGACTTCACCTTGTACCCAAAACTCTCACACATCCGCCTGATCTGTCTGTTGAGCCCCTGCGTCAGTATGATGCGAAATGTGTATTTGCCAATACGCTCTGCAGAACAGGGACGCGTTGTCTCATTCAGCTCTTTTAAATAGACACCTTGAGACATTTTCATCAAAAAATCATCGGTGTATTCTCTATCCACCTTGACAACATACTCTTTTTCATGTCGGTTTGCCCCTCGCATCATACGCTGTATCAGTTCCCCGTCATTTGTCAGGAGGATCAATCCGTCAGAGTCCTTGTCAAGGCGCCCCGCATAGGTAAGCCTCACGGGGTATTGCACTGCCTCCACAATCGTTTTCTCTGCATGTTTATCTTTCTCTGTGCAGGTAACTCCAACAGGCTTATTATACGCTAGGACAATCTTGGAAGAAACGGGTTTTACCTGCCTGCCGTTTACTTCGACACAGTCCTGACCTGATATCTGCATACCGCTCACAGCCTTTTGACCATTTACTTTTACCCTGCCCTGGTCAATTAATTTATCAGCCTCACGTCTCGAACATATGTTGCATTCCGCAAGATATTTGTTTAATCTGGTCATATCATTGTGTCCTCTTTCACCCAAAAACTCCCTTATAAAAATTTTTTCAACCTGCCAATTGCCTTTTCCTCAAAATCCACCAATTCCTTTGCCACTTCCATTGAAGTATTTCCCGAATTCTGATGATGATTGATGGATTTCCACATATTTGTAATCCCTCTGCTGCTGCCCTGAATCATAAGTTCTGCAATCTTACTGGTACTGCAGTTCGTGAATGTGTTCATCTGAATGCCACCCTTTAGCATCAGATCCTGCATGGTGCTGCCATGATATCCTTCCGCCCTCTCGCTCTGCAGTCTGTCAGTTGCCTTATTCTGTATCACAGAATACAAAAGCTTCTCTTTGGAAAGTTCATGCCGCAATTCCTCATTGTAAACCTTTTCTGAGATGGTATCGATCGCATGGATTGCCATATCCGTATTTTTCTGGACTTCCCTTAAAATCTCCTGATCATCTTTTTTCATAGCTATACCCCCTGCGTGCTCTGGCACGCATACCAATCAATAGTTTGAAAGTGACCTTCTTTCAAACTTATTTCCTTTTCATAATAATATTTCAATAATGAACTCTTTCGATAGCTATAGTATTGCCCTATTTTAACAGCCTATGCCTGTATATCTGTATCCTCTGGCATCGTGTCCTCCACCTCTCCTGTCAGAAGCTCAATTTTTTCCTTATTCAAGTCCTCTTTCTCAAAAGGAAAAACAACTCCCCATTGTGCACGCAGCTCGTCCATCTGTTTCATGATTCGCAAGATTTCATTGTGCGGCATCTCCCAGCACTCCTTCTCGCCCTTCTCAATAGCCTCCATACAGGAGTATACCTCGTATTCATAGCCTGTTATCTGTTTCGGCGTCTTCACCGATTTCACTGCCTTATAGTTCACATCATACACTGTGACAGAGGCAAAATTATTAATATTCTCGATTGCAATATATCCTTTGGGACCATAGATCACACCTCTCCTGTCACTCAGCCCGTTCATTGTACAGTTCAGCACCGCCACCCTGCCATCTTTGTATGTAATCGTAATGCTCTCAGATGCATCTACCCCAGTATCTGTGATGACACAGGAGGAATCTATTTTATCGATATCTTTGCCGAACATCATAGCAGCAAAATTCAATGGATACACACCTAGATCAAGCAATGCCCCACCTGCAAGTGCTGGCTCTGTCAGCCTTTTCTTATCAGAAATAGGGTATCCAAGGTTTGCTGTCAACATTGTCGGCTCTCCTATGATTCCTGAGTTTAAAATCCCCTTAATCGTAGTAAGCATTGGCATATACCGCACCCACATTGCCTCTGCAACGAATACGCTCTTCTCTTTTGCCAGCGCCAGTATTTCCTCAGCCTGCTTTGCATTTGCCGTAAAAGCTTTTTCGCACAATACATTTTTGCCATTTTCTATGCAGAGCTTCATATTGGCATAGTGTTCCGAATGGGGTGTCGCAATATAGATCAGGTCAATCTTACTGTCGAGCATCATCTCCTCATAGGAAGTATACGCTACCTTGACTCCAAATTCATTTGCAAATTCCTGTGCTCTATCTTCGCTTCGCGACGCCACGCCATGGCACTTCACATTTTTCATCTTTTTGACCGTGCCTGCCATAACTCCTGCCATTTTTCCGGTTCCCATGATACCGATACGCTTTTGTTTAAACATATATCATCCCATACCTTTCACAACAGACCTGTTTAAGGAACTATACAAACTATAAATGAAAGCCCATGCAGCAAGAAGCCACATGGGTTTGCATTTATTACACTATTCTATTATAGACGATTTATGTATCTGTTTTCAAGACAAACAAACGATTATTTCACAAAAAACTCTGCCTTGACAAAACCTGTTGTGCCGTTGTAATCAATCTTGTACCATTCACCTTGATCTTCAAGCAAATTATAGGAATTGCCTTCCTGCGCAGAGCCAAGTCTCTCAGACTCCTGACTTGCCTGACTTCTGACATTTACATTTGTTGTAGCAGTGACTGTTCCTGTCGGTTCTGCTGTCACATCGGTTGTTACGACCTCAAGGTAATCACTTTTGATATAGGCTTCTCTGTCTTCAAAAATAACCTTGCTCCATCCATTAATCCTTTCTTCGACCCGTTTCAGCTCTGTTCCTGCCTGTGCCTTGCCGATTCTATCCGCTTCCTCACTGTCAGAGGAACGCACATTGACAGTATCTGTTGTCCTTACAATCTGATTCACAACCTGATTTTGACGCGGCTCTTCGTTTCCGTCTGAAGTGCCTGCTGGCTGTGTCTCTCCTGCCCCTGTTGAATCAGCTTCCGTCTGCGTTGCTTCCCCACTCTCAAGCTGCGCTAACGCCACACCAACTGACGTTCTGATCGTTGTCGGAAGCTCCTCCATGAATTGGTCAAGTGCCTCGTCTGACGCAATTGCTTCATTATAACTGACATTGATCTTGTTGTACAAGTCAACCACATCATCCTGACTTGTGACAAGCTTAAAAGCTGCCTTGGTACTCTCCTCCGTGTCACCGTCAATCTTTAGGTTTCCATCTTCTGCTGTATAGACATAGAAAGCATTAAGTCCTGGAGCCTTTGTCTCAATGTCCTTGAACTTGACATCGTATGTCACATATACAAAATAAGTATTATCTTCTATTCCCGGCTTTGTATAACAGTTAATGTTGTCATAACTTTCGATAAACTCACTTTTTTCCTTATATGTAATGATTTCCTTATCTGTATTATAGTCCTTAATCGCCTTTACAGTATCCATATCACCGTCCGCCATAGCAGTACAAAATGACGACATCAATTCATTGACATTGGCATAGGCGTTCTCCGACAATGGTTCATCACTCAGCGCGGCAATTCCAGCTGCGTTTGCATGATCCGATACATTCAAAGATTGATTGTCCACCGCCTGGCTCTTCCGAGAACCTATATATGAAACGATCACAGCTATGACAATCGCACACGCCGCAACAGGTAACAAAATCTTTGCGGCGTTCATGACAGTCCCTTTCATATGTCCTGACGAGGAATCTACAGAAGTCTTTCCGTTGACTTTATCAGTCTGTGTTTCATTCCTGACAGCCTTTCTCTTTGGCTCGTCTTTTTTTATACTTCCTTTCTGGTCATCCTCTTTCTTAGGCTCACTTTTTTTCGTATTGTCTGACTTTGCCCTGCTGTCAGCCGCCTTCTCACTTTTCTGCTGCGTAATAACTTTCTGGTTATCTGGCTTTTCGTTCTTTTGCTGTATTTCCTTTCTTTTCTCTTCTGCCTTCCCATCTGTGTCCTTTTTAACAGCCTTGTCGTTACCCGTTACGCCATTTTCTTTCTTTATTTCCCTTCTTGCTGCCAGCAGCTTTTCCTCTATCTTTTTCCTTTCCTCTCTTGTATTTAGCACCTCTGTATTTGTATTCTTATTTGGATTATAAGTGCTTTGCTGATTATTATCCTTTATTATCTTGTTATCCATTTCTACTCCTATCCATCGTTGCCAAACCCATTTCTGGAAATGCACCCGACAGGAATCGAACCTGCATTAAAGGCGTCGGAGGCCTCCGTTCTATCCATTAGACTACGGGTGCTGGATATGATTTTCATCACGTCTGTAATCATAACACAATTATTTTCATTTGTCTACAACAGAAATGAAATTGAAATAAAATTGATTACAATGATTGCCATATAATGCTAACAATCAAACCTGCTGCTGGTATTTTTCACACAGCTCATCGAATTGAAACACTTGTGCCTGAAGAGACCTGAAAGCCGTTTCATCACTCGCTTCCAGCTTATCCATAAACTTAAAAAGTTTATCTTGGAGTTTAAAGTGCTCCCTTGCATCCACACGGTAAAAATTGGCACTGCGCATGATTTTTTCAAGATATTTTGCAATCTGCCGGTCATTGCCTTTTTTCAGAGCATTCTGCAAAAGCTCTATGTTATCCACCTCAGGAGAATCTGTCACCTTCGCAAACGTGTTCGCGCCGATCGCATAATACTCTTCTCCAATTTGATAAATAAAGCTTTTCTTTTCGTATAGATTTTCCTTAAAATCACTCATGCGGCTCCTCCAATTTTTATCCTATATTTGTGTACACATAAAGATTTTATCACGAAAACTGTTATTTGTCATCACTTTTTCAGGCTTTTCATATAGTCCTTCACAGCCTGATCTGGATTCAGGGACTCGCGTATCTTTTGCAGAGCCTTGTTGTAAGTCCACACATCCATATGACAGTCATCTGTAAGCAGCCGGGCACTCTCATAGGGAAAACAGATAAAAGTCTCTGTCATGAGCCATGCTGCTGCCATCTGCGCATAATAACCCTGTTCAAATGGTCTGTTCAATGTGGTAAGTATTTTCTCCAGATATGGATACTGTTCCCTTGTAGAGACAGACAATTCCTGATTTGGAAAACTGTCATTGATATCCGCCATGCATACCTTTCTGTTTCTCGCGATTTTCTTATTCTCGGAATCATACTTGAGATACTGACTCAGAAGCAGTATCAAAGCTACCCTGACCTCATATTCCTTATCTGAATAGAGATAGGGCTGCATGAACTCCCACACTTCCTCCCGGTACCTGTTTGCAAAGGTAAACGAATTGCAGAAACTATCACATACAGACCAGTTATCGATATACGGAACAAAGGCCTTAAAGTGCACAAGCCCCTCCTCACAGGAAACTCCTTTCTTTGCTGTCCCATATCCGATCAGCATTCCGCGGAGCATCGTCTCCTCAAAATAAATGTCCTCATACACGCCATCATAACCTGCGGTTTCGTCCTGCCACCTTGCCTTATTTTCCTTATCATTTACGATGCTTTTGGCAATCTGTCTCAGCTGCGGCAGCCTCACCCCCATAAGGGGCTTTGCCCCGGGAATGAGTCCTGCCGAAAATTCCTTGTATTTCTCATCAGTATATTGTGCTAATATCTCTCTGATTTCTTCTCTCATCTGTCATTCTTCTCTTTGTTATTGATTATTGCCGCCTTTTCTGTACTGTACTGGTGTCATTCCCATTTTCTTCTTGAAAATGCGGTTAAAATGCTCCACATTCGGATATCCAACTGCCATTGCCACATTTTCGACAGTCATATTTCCATTTCGAAGCAGTGTCTTTGCCTTTTTTAAACGTATGTTTATTAAAATATCCCCAAAAGTTTTTCCTGATTTCTCATGGATATACTTGCTCAGGTAAGGTTCCGATAAGTGAAAATGCGCTGCAACATCACTGAGCGCTGTCGCCTGGTAATTTGCCTGGATATAATTCATGATCTCCATCATGCGCTCATCTTGACACGCCGCATTCTCCTGAATCTGCGGAAGCTTGTTGACACTGACGCAGAGTGCATGGATTGATGCCTTGATAATGTCGTCATCCATGCCTACGCCCCAGAATTTCTCACCATTGCAGGTGACACCCACATATGCGATCGCCTTCGACGAAGAACCCTTTGCAAGTGCATGCTCCTCATAGTCCGATAATTGATAGCTGATGCCAAAATACTGCTTGATCGTATTGCTCACTGCATCAAGACGACCATTTCCGTTCGCGTCCACAGTTATCTTTTTATCACCACATGTGATCACTGCCTCTGCCATAATACCATCGACTTGCTTAAAATGACACTCATTGATCTGGAACAGCGGTGTGTTATCCACATAATTCTCGCAGAAAATATCATAAACCCACTGTGGGGAGAGCACTTTATGTTCCTGGTCAGAGACATCTTTTACAAGATATCCCACCTCCTCGCGCATAGCGTAAGGCAGGGAGATACCATAATTCTGTTTCAGGATATAATTCACGCCGCCCTTTCCTGACTGGCTGTTGATGCGAATCACATCAGCGTCATAGTTTCTGCCCACATCCTTCGGATCAACTGGCAGATATGGCACTGTCCACTTGTCTGTATCTTTTTCCTCACGCCACTGCATTCCTTTTGCGATCGCATCCTGATGGGAACCAGAAAAAGCTGTAAAGACGAGATCTCCTGAGTACGGCTGTCTCTCATGCACCCTCATGCGCGTGAAAAGCTCATATTTCTCCCGGATCTCGGGCATATTGGAAAAGTCAAGCTTCGGATCTACACCATGTGAAAACATGTTCATTGCCACTGTGATCAGGTCAACATTTCCTGTCCGCTCGCCGTTTCCAAAAAGTGTGCCCTCCACGCGGTCTGCGCCTGCAAGTACACTGAACTCCGCATCGCATACACCACACCCCCGGTCATTGTGCGGGTGTACGGAAAGCACCACGGCATCCCTGTATTTCAGATTTTTATGGATATATTCCACCTGCGTAGCAAACACATGCGGCATGGCATTCTCAACTGTTGTCGGAATGTTGATGATCGCCTTTTTATCCACTGTCGGCTGCCAGATATCAAGCACTGCGTTGCACACCTCGACTGCATAGTCAACCTCTGTGCCATGAAAACTCTCGGGGCTGTACTCAAATGAAAAGTTTCCATCGGTTTCTGACGCAAGTTTTTTCAACAGTTCCGCACCATCTGTTGCAATCTTCTTGATCTCTTCCTTACTCTTCTTAAACACCTGTTCGCGCTGTGCTACTGAAGTTGAATTATAGAGATGAATTACTGCGTGCGGCGCTCCCTTGACTGCCTCAAAGGTCTTCTTGATAATGTGCTCCCTTGCCTGAGTGAGTACCTGCACAGTCACATCATCGGGTATCATATTCCTTTCAATTAAAGCGCGCATAAACTCATACTCAGTCTCTGACGCCGCCGGAAAGCCGACTTCAATCTCCTTAAAACCGATTTCCACAAGCATATCAAAAAAATGTAATTTTTCATCCAGACTCATGGGCTCAATCAACGCCTGATTACCATCTCTCAGATCGACAGAACACCAAATCGGCGGCGCTGTGATCGCGTCCTTCTTCACCCAGTCATATGTACAGACCGGCGGTAAAAAATATGATTTTTCATACTTACTTGCATTTTTCATGTCTTAAATCCTCCACTCTTATATGATTTCAATCAAGTACATGCTGCGTCAGCGTTAATCGCCCTTTTGTGTATCTATATCGATATACACAAAAAAATCCTCCGCCCCCACAACATCCCTGCTGTAGAGACGAAAGACTTCGACTTTCTTTCGCGGTACCACTCTACTTCATGTTTTCATATCAACCCATACAAAAACATGCCCTCATCAGCACTATCATGCCTTTCCCTGATAACGGTGGGTACTCCGTTGCGTCCTACTGATCTTTACTGTTCAGACACACAGCTCCAAGATGAGTTCGCCATACTTCCCATACTGTCTTGCAGCTAACGACAGCTCTCTGAAATGTTCCATATCACTACTACTTCTTTTCATTGCCATTTTTATAATTTGTAGTTTTATAGTAACATGATTTAAAGCACATTGCAAGCATTAAAATTAATCATTTTAATTGATTAATTTTAATGCTTTATTATTAAGCTAGAGTCAATCCTAGATACCCTTCTCTACAGTCCCAATTCTTTAACCGCTCTGGCAGCAGTACCATCCCACCCATATTTCTCTCAAATGCCCAGGTTGTTCCTGTGTATTCAAGAAGTTCTGGAAGAATATTGTGAAGCTCGTCGTCGTCAAGCGTCGTTTCTATGATGTGAAGGCTGTCTTTTTCTATCCGATACATCAGCATTGCCTTTTTAGTCTTTTCTGTTTCAATGCCCTTTGTCAGAAAAAGTGTTCTTCCGCCGCAGAACTGGTTCTCTTTTATGGCATAAGCGATTGCCTTCTCATCCCACTCAACATATCCTTCTCCTTCAAAGAACTGATCCCGTACAGCTTTATATTCCTTTTCATCCGCATCAGAAACTATCCAGCTGCCAAGTATATCCAGTTTGTCCTCAACATCCATCTCTTCTGCCGCCCTCAAATCGCTGCCGTCTGTCGGTAGAAGCTGAATATCTGCCGTCCCAGTGCATCTTCCGGCATAAATCCAGCATGGGCTCTCCCCAAAAGCATCTGCAAATCCCTGTTTCTCATAATATTCCTCCAAGTCCCTGTCTGCTGGCTGCAAGATCAACGGCTCGTTGTATTTTCGGGCAGCATGTTTTATGATTTCCGATGCATAGCCTTTATTTCTATATTCCGGCAGAGTGGCAACAGCATAGACATATCTGGCATTTTCCTTTTTGCCATTAATCGTCACCTGCACTGGCAGCAGGCTTGCCATTGACACAGGGCGATTATTTTCATAGATCACGTACATGTTTTCACTTTCAAAGCGGTTCTTCAGATACAGTTCTATATATGCCCTGTCATCTCCAAAACACCGGTTCCATATCTCTATGACAGACTCCCACTCTGTCTCGTTGGCAAAAACAAGATGACTTTCTGCCGCACTGTATTTTCTTAATAAAATATCAGGATAATAAGACATCTTCGCTTTCCTCAATCCCGGATCTCCTGTATCTTCCTCGCGGTTTACGTACATAAAATCCTGCGCTTCGTGCAGGACAAACTGCTGGTTAATCATCGGATAAGCACCTTGCAGATCGGGGAACGCCTTTTCAAAATGTACTACAAAAGTATCTTTATTTAATGGCTCACCAATTGTAAACGCGACAAGCTCACCACTCTTATACAAAACACCGCCGCATAGCCCAAGCTCTGAAAAATTCGAAAACGCCATTTCCAAGACACCGATTTCCTGTTCCATCTCGTCATTCCACTTCTCAGCGCGCAATGCGATCCACTCTTTTGCCATCCTGCGGCACTCAGGAATGTGCTCCACTGTCATCGGCTCATACTGCCAGTCACCATCATCCATAAACCGGGTAATATGGTTCCGTTTGCCATGCAGTTTCTTTCCCTTTAATGAAGACAGCTTTTCTACCGTGTAAACATAGTCAAAATCATCTCTGTCCGCGCTGATCTCAAATTCTCCCGGAAACCACTCGAGCAGCTTTAACCTGCCCTCTTCTGTGATTGGAGCAATCTTCAGTCCATGCCCATGTACTGCACATATTTTTTTCAGATGTCCGATCATGGACTGCTTGTCGCCGTTTCCAAAAGGAAAAGAATACTGGAAATGTTCCTGTTCCCTATATCGGATCACTCCACATCCATAAGCACTCCCGACCTGTACATCATACACTTTCGCCCAAATAAAATTGTTTGCAAAAGTGTACTCACAGGCGTCAAGATTATCCTCCTTTAATTTCTCGTTGATCCAGTTCCTGTCATCTATTGATATCGAATGAAAATTCAGTTTTTCCTGTTCTGGCATATGGGATTCCATCCTGCTTTCTCATTAATATTATTTCTATTCTGTCTTGTCCGGCAGATCATTAATGCTTAGGAACTGTTCTAAATGACCTGTACATCTTGACTTGTCTATTTCTGAACAGTTCCTTACTTTTAGTATATCCGAAATCCTGGTAAATATTGACTGATGTCAATCGAAAAACCTATAATCCATGGTACTTCCTGCCTGCTGCGATATCTGCTGCCATCTGTGCTTTTAACGCGTCAACTCCGTCAAAACGCATCTCCGGACGTCTGTGTTTTAGCAGGTAGACCTCCATATCTTCCCCATAAACGTCACCGTCAAAATCATAAAGATAGGTTTCCACTCCCATCACAGAATGTTGATCTACTGTGGGTTTTGTTCCGATATTGGTAATCGCCGCAAGCTTTTTTCCATCATATAACCCGTCGCCCGCTTTACTGTGTAGATATACATAGGAATAGTAAACACCTTTGGGGGGCAGCAGCTTGTCCTGTGAAGGCTGGAGATTAACGGTCGGCATGCCGATTGTGCGTCCAAATTTTTTTCCATGTATGATCTCTCCGCTCATGTGATACGGCACGCCTAAAAGTTCTGTTACCAATTCCATATTCCCCTTACCCACTTCCTCGCGGACAAAGGTGGAACTAACCTCCTTCCCATCGTACAACACCTTGTCGATCAAAATAACCTGATAACCATAATCCAACGCCATTTTCTGCAGCAGTCGATAATCCCCTGC
>CAMWLV010000117.1 GCA_947175175.1 uncultured Lachnospiraceae bacterium | reverse complement strand
AGTTAAAGAGTTAAAGCCTTCTTTAACTAGCAGGTTACCCTTTTAACTGGAGTACCCCCCTCTAGTTAAAAAACCGTTGCGGCGCAAGGGTTTTAGCCTTAACTGTTTAACTAGAGGGGTATATACTGGTGGGCGGCTCAAAATGTACGCTTTTTTGTATTAGTTTTATAATTTTATTATATTTGCAGTATTTCCAGATGTCAATGAAAAGAAAATTGGAAATATCTACACTCTTGTCTGATTCTATCTTCAATTCTATATTTTCCCTCTAACGCTCATATTTGCCCCAAATTCAAACGAAAACCATCTTGATGATAGGAAATAGGTTGAAAAGATAAAACTCCATAAAATCGAAAATACGAGGTCAGAGAGTGTTTCGTCACTCTTTTTTGATTTTCTTGAAATTAGGGAGTTGACTTTTGTACGCCCATAATTTATAATAATTTATGCGAGGACATAAATGTGAGGTGAGAAAAATTGAGTCCACGAACAGGAAGACCACCTTTACAAGAACAGTCTAGAAAAGAAAAATTGAATATAAGACTAACAGAAAAGGAAAAATCAGACATCGATTATTGTTCCGAAAAGCTTGGAATGTCGAGAACTGATACGATAATGAAAGGAATAGGTCTAGTAAAGCAACAATTGGATAAAAAATAGAGATTGCCACCGCTACCAACGAATGCAATCCCTATTATCCACACCAGAGGTCTCCCACTGATAAATTTATCATATCAGAACTGTGAGCCTCTTGCAAGAAAATTTTATTGAAGGAGGCTATTACTATGCAAAAAAACAAAGCTTTAGCAATGGATATTTTAAGGGCAGAGAAAAGGCGTACTGCCTTATGGTTTACCGCTTTTATCGTGTCTTTTTCGGTTATTATTATTGACCGCATTGCAGGAAAGGCGGTATAGGTTATGGGTACAAAAGAGGGAAAGAATTTCAATTCAAGTTTTGTTAGTGTAGTCGCAATAAAGGACGGAAAGATAAGGCAGATTTCAAATGGCTACATCGCGCGCCCGAAAGTGAATTTCGGCGGCGGTACGGTGAAGTGGTTCGATGACAGAAAGCTTGTGAAAGGTGGTACGGTTAATGGATAATGATACATTATTACTGCAAAAGATATATTCACACCCAGAAATGAGGAAGATTCCAGTAGGCTATTATTCGGTTGTTGCCCATGTAATCGAGGACATTCTGAAAGATATACAGAAGAATAACAACTTTGTTAAGAAGGGTGATGCAAATGAACAGAGCGGACATAGCACATGAAATTGCTTTAGACCTGTTAGGGACAGACGCACTGGACAGACGCAACTTTAATTATGATGATGATAAGATCATCGAGCATGTCCAGAAGATAGTAATGGAACACTTACAAAATTATTCCTTGCTGTCTGGCGCAATTTTCTAAGCATAGGGTATAACCATTACATAAAACTGTATTAAGATAGGGGGTATTGTTAGTAGATGCCCCTATCATTTGAGAAATGAGGCAGTACATGGATACTAAAAACAAACTTATTTAAACAATAGAAAAAACAACTGATGAAAAGATGCTGGAGCATATCTACACTAATATATTAGGAAATACAGATATTCTCTTTCAAAAGTACCATAAATGGTTTGAAAATAAAACGGAAAAAGAAGAAGATTTAGAACTATTTATTTTGCTTCAGGAAGATTTATTTTCAGATATGATTTTTGAGAAAGGTTCTACAACTGGTGATTATATGCTTCGTAATGGGAAACATCTGACATTTGAAACTGAATTATCCATAGATGAACAATACTTTCGCTTTATAGTGGAACATGTTGCAAAGTATGATGCTTATACAGATGTTAATAGCAGAAAAATAGTTGTTGATATAGAGCATATTAATAATAAACCAACAATCTTACACGAAATGCTACATGCACACGAATTTATACTACAGAAAAGAAAACCGTTATTAAAAGAGATTGTTCTTTTAGAATTATACAAAGACTTAAAACCTAAGCTAAGTCAAAGAAATATAGACATTGATACATGGATTTTTAATCACGCAAATATACCGCACAATGAAGAATTAGCTGTTGCAGGTGGTGAACACGATTTATTGTTTTTTCTTAAAAGCATAGATTTAGATATACGATGCGGATTTGAGTTATTAACAGTTTTTGGTTATGATTATACAAGAAATTTCAAAGAATTAGGATTATTATAACTTAAGGGGTGTCTGTGATTTGCAGATGCCCTTTGAACATTCCATTACAAAAAGCGACCAAAGATATCATAATTATAGGCACACGAAATTTAATGCACCTTTTCCCTGTATCGAAAAGTACAGCCACATCAAAAACAAGGTAGAAATCTTCTACCACCCTGATCACCGTCAAAATTGGTGTCGTTGGCATTTCTGTAAGGTGTCAGCATAGCAAGCACGTTGTACGTTTAAGGGGGATAAATATTCGTCCCCAGTTACTGTCAACAAAATTCATCATATGTCACGTACACAAAAAGACCGTTACAAGAATTGTCCGTATGGATACCCTAAAATTTTTGGCTACCCTTTTACTTTTGTTGAACTAATCGTATGTTCTTAACAGATTGTTTTCCGTAAGACCGATTCACCATGCTGCTATTTCTGTAACGGCTTTTCCTATTTTCGGAAAATGCAAAACTCCAACGCCTTAAAGCCCGTGAACATTCATTTGAAATTTGTGTGCTACCTCATGTGTGCTACTTGTGTGCTACTTGTGCGCTACGTGGCAAAATTTAAGGCTATCGCTGACAACCTGTATCAACGATAGCCCTTGATTTTACTGGATTTCTTAGAACTTGCCAACGTTTCCTAGAAACGGTTTTCCTTCGCTGCCTCTTCGATCGAAACTGCAACCGCAACGGTAGCACCAACCATCGGGTTGTTGCCCATACCGATAAGTCCCATCATCTCTACGTGAGCTGGTACAGAAGAAGAACCTGCGAACTGTGCATCAGAGTGCATACGTCCTAAAGTATCTGTCATACCATAGGAAGCCGGACCTGCTGCCATATTGTCTGGATGGAGTGTACGGCCTGTACCACCGCCAGAAGCTACTGAGAAGTACTTCTTGCCAACTTCATTTCTCTCCTTCTTGTATGTACCTGCAACTGGATGCTGGAATCTTGTAGGATTGGTTGAGTTACCCGTGATGGAAACGTCAACATTCTCTTTCCACATGATCGCAACGCCTTCACAAACGTCGTTTGCACCATAGCAGTTTACCTTGCCACGAGGACCTTCTGGATCAGAGTAAGACTTTCTGAATACTTCCTTTACAGTGTTTGTATAGGGATCGTACTCTGTCTCAACAAATGTAAATCCATTGATACGAGCGATAATCTCTGCTGCGTCTTTTCCAAGACCGTTCAGGATAACTCTCAGCGGTTTCTGGCGAACTCTGTTTGCCTTCTCAGCGATACCGATTGCGCCCTCTGCTGCCGCAAATGACTCATGTCCTGCAAGGAAGCAGAAGCACTCTGTCTCTTCTTCCAAAAGCATCTTTCCTAAGTTACCATGTCCAAGACCTACCTTGCGGTTGTCTGCAACGGAACCGGGAATACAGAATGCCTGAAGTCCCTCACCGATTGCTGCTGCTGCATCTGCAGCCTTTTTGCAGCCCTTCTTGATCGCGATTGCTGCACCTACTGTGTATGCCCAGCAAGCATTCTCGAAGCAGATTGGCTGAATCTTCTTAACCTGATCATATACGTCAAGACCTGCGTCTTTTGTGATCTTCTCTGCTTCTTCAATCGAATTTATACCATAGTTCTTTAAAACCTCGGTAATCTTATCTATTCTTCTTTCATAGGATTCGAATAATGCCATAATTATTTTACCTCCTTATCTGTTCTAGGATCAATAATCTTAACAGCATCCGCAACGCGTCCATACTGGCCTGAAGCCTTCTCCCATGCTGTATTTGGGTCATCACCCTTCTTAATAAAGTCAGTCATCTTGCCAAGGCTTACGAACTTGTAACCGATAATCTTGTCATCAGCATCAAGTGCAATACCTGTGACATAGCCCTCTGCCATCTCAAGGTAGCGAGGTCCTTTCTTTAATGTACCATACATTGTACCAACCTGGCTTCTCAAGCCCTTTCCTAAGTCCTCAAGACCAGCGCCTACAGGAAGGCCTTCCTCTGAGAAAGCAGACTGAGAACGTCCGTATACGATCTGTAAAAACAGTTCTCTCATCGCTGTGTTGATTGCGTCGCACACGAGGTCCGTGTTCAATGCTTCCATGACAGTTCTGCCCGGAAGCAGCTCTGCTGCCATAGCTGCAGAGTGTGTCATACCAGAGCATCCGATTGTCTCAACCAGTGCTTCCTGAATGATACCCTCTTTTACGTTCAAGGATAACTTGCAGGCACCCTGCTGCGGTGCACACCAGCCTATACCATGTGTAAAGCCGGAAATGTCTTTTACTTCCTTAGCCTTTACCCATTTTGCTTCTTCTGGGATCGGTGCACAACCATGATTACCGTCGCGTGCTACTACACACATTTCTTCAATTTCCTTTGAATAAATCATGTGAAAACTCCTTTCGATTACTTAACTTATATTTTTAATGTGTGACATATGTCTCACATTTAATAACTTATCAAACGTTTTCCGTATTCTGTGAAAACTGACTTTGATATGTTACTTACACATAGATATTTTCGCACATATTTTGAAAAATAGCAATTAAAAAATGGAAATTTTGTCAAAAAATTGTCAAATTTATCATAACGCACTATATCAGAGTGTATTTGCTACAGGCTTTCTGCCGGATACCGCCACATAGTTTGTTAGTTTTTTTCTGCAATCTCGCCCTGTTTTTTGTAAATACTGTTTGCTTCAACGTACCCTCTTACCATAGAAGTCGGGTAAATATTGGAATTGCGTCCAAGCACAGTTCCCGGATTGAGCACGCTGTTGCAGCCGACCTCCACGTTGTCACCGAGCATTGCGCCCATTTTCTTGAGACCTGTCTCAATGTTTCCATAGGGGGATTTGACAACCACAAGCGTCTTGTCGCTCTTGACATTGGAAGTGATGGAGCCTGCGCCCATATGGGACTTGTAGCCAAGAATACTGTCACCTACATAGTTGTAGTGCGGAACCTGCACTTTGTTAAAAAGAATGACGTTCTTAAGCTCTGTGGAGTTTCCGACTACGGCACCCTTTCCAACGATGGCATTTCCACGGATAAATGCGCAGTGACGCACTTCTGCATCCTCATCAATAATGCATGGCCCATTGACGCACGCTGTCGGAGCCACTGTCGCAGATTTTGCAATCCAGATATTCTCCCCTCGCTTTTCGTACTTATCATCTGGAAGGGAATTTCCAAGCTCCACGATATATGCGCCGATTTTGGGCAGCAATTCCCATGGATAGACTGCTCCGTCAAAGAGAGGAGCTGCGATTGTCTCCTCTAAGTTGTATAGATTTTTGATTTGTAATTGTTCCATATTCCTGTTCCTCCATTTTTGTTTAAAAATCCCATCCTGTCATCTTCTTATAAGCATCCAGGAACTGATTCTTGGTAAGATACTCTCTGACTGTATACTTTCCATCCTCATTGTCCTCCAACTCTTTCTCCGTTTTACGGCGTTCCCGCAGATAATAAACACCTTCTCCGCCAACGCCGTAAGTATCTGGATAATTTTCCCGATAATATTCGGAAATAGCTTCGTCTTCCTCGGGGAAATCATATCTGACCAGCGTGTCCAGATACTCCCGGTTCCATTTTAGATCAAACTGGCATAACCTTGCTATATCTGTACAAGGTCCGCCAGACACACTCCGCTCATAGACAAGATTTCCGTTTCCTGTGACAAAAAGAAATTCCATGCCATCATTGACGTCTGTATAAACAATCTCTGCCATTTTATCCTGGTAAGCAAAAATACAGGAAATGCTTATTTTTTTACTGTTTTTATATTCTGGCATTTCAGCTATGACAAATCCATTGATCAGTTCTGGCAGTCCGTCCCCATTGACATCCGCGCGAAGCCATTCACTTTCACTGTATTCCCTTAGATAGTCCATCCCATCTATGGGTTTCACACAGGACCAATCCCCCTGTTCGATCTGATCAAAAATCCTGCTGCTGTCTGCAAATATTTCGTAATCATTAATTGGATCATACTGCTTTAGACTACATGGCGTTACTCTCTGTCTGTTGTCAGATGTATCAATTTCCCAATCCACATAATACCTTTGCCCAGTCGCCTTTTTGACGCCGCCTGTTTCGCCGTAAAGAATTCCTGCACTCTCTGTTTTGGTCAGTTCCACGGTTACATTGGAAAAATCCATCTGTACATCAGTCGATGCATTTTCACTCTTTCTACCATATATATCACGGAGCATTTTTTCTGCCTGTTCAGCATTGAGAATTTCTCTTTGAGAATCCAGTATATGATCGCTTTTTTCCATCAGGGAAATGCATTGTACACTTTCAAATCCGTCATTGCCTGCAATCTTGGTGTAGAGTGTTCCTTGCTCTGTATGCACCAGAAAAACCTTGACTGGATATAGCTGCACCTGTTCCTGCGGTGTCTGTATATAAAGTACATATTGATTGTAAGGAAAAGATTCTGGGAGCAGAAGCCAGTCAAGATATTTTACATAGATTTGAATCCCATTTGCATTATAAATCTGGTCACAATAGCGCAATTCAAACACATTATCCGATTTCTGCCCCTGATAGGTTACTGTAAAACTGCCTGCCAGTTCCTGTTCTGTACTTTCCTGAAATACCGTTTCATCAGATATCGCTGTCTCTTCTGGTAAAGAGCAATATGCAGCAGTATTTGCGATATCTGGCTCTGGTGATATATCTGTTTCCAAATCCGGAGTATTTATTGTTGCTGGGGGTGTTTTGTGTACAATAATACATATAATAAACACAGTCAGCATCCCACATCCTATCAGCCCAAAACCTATTATTTTACCATAATTCTTTTTCTGAATATTTTCCTTATCTGATTTTGACATACGAAATACCTTCATGAGCAATTCTTTCGATACGATTTATAAACAGTTTTTCCAGCATCAGCCTACCCCCTTGTATAGTATATCGAAAATCCTTGTGTAAATTTCTGATACACTAGACTAGATACCACGCCAGTCATTCCCAATAAGTTTCCTGTGTTTTGCAGTTCGGACAAGTGCATGTTCCATAGAGCCAAGGCAGAGCAAGAATGATCTCTTTATCTCCTGCAATAGTCTCATATGTTTACTGTAGCACCACATCCGACGACTCTGTCTCCGCTTCTGCCATAAGCGATTCCCAATACTCGTCTGACGCTGTCTCGGCATCCAGCCATGGCCGCGACACAGGCGTTGTACTCTCTGTCGTACCTGTGCTTTGGTTATCAAAATCAAACTGTATCTTCTCGTCCGTGTACTTCAGATACGCGTCAAACGAATTCCCAGCTTTCGACACAAATCCAGTTATCTTTTCGACTGTTTTTCCGTTTATGAACAATTCCTGCATAACTTCTTCGGTTAAAGGAACCTGCGCTACGGTATGCCCGATTTTGAACCCACATTCACACTCATAATACCACTGGCTCTTTTTCATTTTATGCGCATTGCACCTTGGACATGCAAGTTTTGTTTCTGTCGGTGCAGGTCTGTCTGGAAAATCGAATACAACCTGACCATCTGCGGTGAGTTTTAACGGCGCGTCAAACTTCGCACCGCTTTTTGCCTGGAAGCCCTGTATCACATCAGTCCTTTTTTGTGCAAGCAGCTGTCTTACAACAGTGTCGCTGATTTTTAACCCTGCAATCTTATTGTTGATTGAAAAACGGCAGCTGTGCTCAACATCATCTTTGTTATAGTTTGAACAGCCATATCCAAACATTGTCTTGACAATCTCGCCGCCGCATAATGGACAGTTTACATTCTTGAGCTTTTGCTGTTCAATATCATCAAAGTCAAATTTCAGACCTGTGATTTTGCCCTCTTCATCCCGGCTGAACGTTATGCGAGCGTCAAATTTTTTGCCTGCCTTTGACTTAAAGCCACGGATAGTTGAGGTTTTTCCATTGGTTAACAGTTCTTTTACCTGTGATTCTGTAATATCTTTTCCTGCCATTTTGCCGACTGAGAATCTACAGCTGTTTTCGTCAAGTCTGTCATAGTTGGCACAGCCATATCCAAATGGTGTCTGGACAATCTCACCGCCACACAATGGACAGACCACATCTTTGATCTTTTTTGCTTCCACGTTGTCAAAGTTGAAAGTGACAGAATATTTTCCCGCATCGTCTTTCTCCAGTATCAGACAGGCGTCAAACTTTTTCTTTTTCTTGGATTCGAACCCACTCAAAACTTCTGTTCTGCCATTTTTAATAAGGGAACTACATTCTTCGTCGGATAGGCTTCTCCCAGCAATTGTGCCAATCACGAAATTACACCCATTGCCATCCTTTTGATAATTAGCACAGCCATATCCAAACGGCGTTGTAATGATATCTCCACCACATGCAGGACACTGGACACCAATTTTTCTGCGCGCGCCTAATCCCTTGGCACCTTTTCCAGTAAACTGGCTGATCTGAGCGGCAAGCTGATTGGTCAGATCCTTGTCGCGTATCTGTATCGTTTCCCTGCGGATAAAATCTTCAAGCTTTGCACGGTAGTCGTTTACATCGACAGTACCGTTTGTAATGCCGTCCAGCCCTTTCTCCCACGATGCAGTCATCTTAGGATTTAACAGCGCCGGAACCGTCATCGCAACGACCTCGTACACCATCTCTCCAAAATTCTGCGGTGTGATAACCTGCGTCTTTTGGTTGAGATTCAGATAACCAATTCGAATCAGCTTTTTGATGATTTCCGCGCGCGTTGCACTTGTACCAATACCAGAACCCTTGATCTGGGCGCGGAGCTCTTCGTCCTCAATGAGCTGTCCTGCATTTTCCATGGCTAGTATCATGGAACCAGATGTATATCGTTTGGGCGGTGTAGTCTTGCTGTCGCGAACTTCAAACCCATTAACTGCAATCATATCGCCTTGTTTCAATGTATCTGCCAATGCAAGCAGTTTCTTGGGATTTTTTTTCTTTTCCTCTGTTTTTTCCTGTGCGGACTCGCCAGTTCCATTTTGGTTGTCTGTTCCGCCCTCGTCCTCGTCAGCATCGTCGAGCGTCTTGCCCATCACTTCAAGAAATCCAAGAGTTTTCAGCACTTTAGCAGAGGCAAATAAGGACTCTTTTTCAATGCCTATTACCAGCTTCAATGTCCGGTATTCAGCCGGCGGATAAAAAATACTCAGGAACCGCCGCACGATCAGTTCAAACACTTTACTTTGAAGCGGGGTTAAAGTGCCAAGTTCCGTCAGCTGCCCAGTTGGAATGATGGCATAGTGGTCAGTGACCTTGCTGTCGTCCGTATATTGTGTCTTTGCAATGTTCGCATATAGCTTTTTCGTCAAAATATGGTCGTTAAAATTCTGTGTCGGCGTATACGACTTTAATCCGTTCAGGTTTTTGTCGATTTCTTTTGCAACGGCTGTCGTTAGTACCCTTGCGTCTGTTCGCGGATAAGTCGTAAGCTTTTTCTCATACAGATCCTGCGCGACCTGTAACGTCTGGTCTGGGCTGATTTTAAAGCGTTTGGAGCATTCTGCCTGCAATTCCGCCAGATTAAAGAGCAGCGGCGCTTTCTTCTTGGAGATGCCTTTTTCCAAAGTCTTGATCAGCGCTTCTTTTCCTTCTATGGAAGAAATCAGCGCCTCGGCATCATCCTTTTCCTTAAAGCCATTTTCTTTATAGAGCTTTGGGGACTCAAAATATGCGGATCCTTCCACTGCCTTCCACTCCGCCTCGATATTTGCATCGGTAAAGTCTCCTACTACCCTGTAAAATGAAGTCTCTTTGAAATTCCGTATCTCGCGTTCCCTGCTGACCACCATGCCAAGCACACAGGTCATGACTCTGCCTACCGCAATCGCAGTGTAACCTTTTGTTGCTGCGGCATCATTGAGGAGCTTTCCGTATTTTACAGACATGACGCGCGAAAAATTGATTCCCATTGCATAGTCTTCAATCGAGCGCATGATACCGGATTTGCCGAGGTTTTCATATGCCGACATCGGCTTTGCCTGTGCCACGCCGCGCTTGATCTCCTCCTCGGTCTGGGAGTCTATCCACACGCGGAGTTCCTGCATTCCTTTGCGGACACCGCCAAAATTGCGGATATTTTCCTCGATGGTCTGTCCTTCTTTTCCAGAGTCACCCGCCCAATATACGGTATCAATGTCCTCCCGCTGAAGCAGTGCGTGTACAATATCGTACTGTTGTTTGACATTTTTGATGACGCCGTATTTATATTTTTCCGGCAGAAATGGCAAATCCTGCAGTACCCACTTTTTGTAGCGGATATCATATTCCTCTGGGTATACCATCTCCACCAGATGTCCGACACACCATGTTATGACAAATGTGTTATTTTCTATATATCCATTGTGTTTTCCTGATACCTGAAAGACCTTCGCGTAGTCCTGTGCTACCGACGGTTTCTCGGTTATGATCAGTTTCTTTCCCAAATTCTCTTCTCCATTCTATCTTATTTTCTATAAAATGATTATCGATCATAGTCTGTTTTTTCCAACTGAATGGGGCTGGGATTCTGCCTGACATACTCCACTGCAAACTCCATAATACGTTCTGGCTCCTTGTCGATCATTTCGGGATGTTTCATTTTCAGTATCTTGGAAACGATCGCTTCTGTCTCCTGCTGCATTGACTGCTCCAAAGGATTCCCCATCTTAAAGTACTCTGGCATCTTATTTAACATCTTGCGATAATCGGCATCCCAATTTATGGCGCCGTTGTCCATCAGTTCGCGCGCCAATTTGCCGGAACAGCGGATCACTTCGCCCTGCACAGTGCCTGCTTGTCCTCTTGGCGGAACCAGCTTCTTCCACAATTCTTCATGACATTTCCACCAATTTCCCTCGCTTACCGTGATTGGTGCATTTTCATTATGCTTTTCGACTGCGGGAACAGGCGGCACATCAAACAATTCATACAGACGCATCATTCCCTGATTGGTTGATTCTGCAAATTCGGGTGGAAACTCTGATTTATAAAATTCATAGTCACTTCCAATCCGTATAACACTCTTTTTCATGTCTTCGCTGATGGTCATTCCGGCATTCAAGAACAGCTCTGCTATGTCAGCTGTATTTTCAATATATGCATTCATACATCTTGAAAGTACTTCTTCCAGAGGATTTCTCTTAAACATAGCATTCTTTTTATAGATATTGGCTCCGTGTTCCATCAGTATTCTGACATTCTCAGTCTGATAACAAATTGCAGCGCTAAATAATGGCGTCTCTTTGTCATAAAGCCTTTCGGCTTCTATATCTGCACCAAGTTCCAGGTACAGTTCCACTGCTCCATCTGCACTTTCAGCCTGTGCATGCAGCGGCGTTTTTCCCTGATGATTTTTGTAGTTAATATCTTCACCGCGCTCCAACAGCCACGCAACCACTTCCCTAGAAAGCCCTGTATAGAAAAGTGCAGTATTTTGTGAAGAACCATAATAGGCTCCCACTTCACACTTTTGCAGCGCAGCTTTGATCGCTTCGTCATCTCCGGCGTTAATCAGATCCTGAAAATCTTTCGGTAAAGTCTTTCTCAATTTTGGCATAACACTGTTTTCTCCTTCTGATTTTGTATGAGTGCATATTTGAACAATACTCTAAGAAACTGTTCCTCGTTCATTTTGCTTCTGACTTATCAAAATAAGTATACTTTAAATACAATAATGCAACAAGATATTTAGAAAGAGCAGCAAAACACTGCTCTTTCCTAATATCTGCCATAATCTTATTTCTTTGTGATATACCCCTGTGCCTTGAGAAGTTCTGCGCAGAGCACTGCGCCGCCTGCTGCTCCCCTTACAGTATTATGTGAAAGTCCTACAAACTTCCAGTCATATACACTGTCCTCACGGATACGGCCTACAGAGATTCCCATGCCATTCTCATAATCAACATCAAGGCTTACCTGCGGTCTGTTATCCTCCTCAAGATACTGGATAAACTGCTTTGGTGCACTTGGAAGCCCTAACTCCTGCGGAACACCCTTGAAGTTTACTAATTTTTCTATTAACTGCTCCTTGGTAGGCTGCTTTCTGAACTTTACAAATACGGCAGCAGTATGACCATTTAGTACAGGCACACGAATACACTGACATGTGATCACAGGAGAAACTGCCGGCTCAATGACACCATCTTTGATCTCTCCCCAGATTCTAAGAGGCTCCTTCTCGCTCTTCTCCTCCTCGCCGCCAATGTAAGGAATAATATTACCCTCCATTTCCGGCCAGTCCTTAAAGGTCTTGCCAGCACCGGAAATTGCCTGATATGTTGTCGCTACAACCTCATATGGCTCAAATTCTTTCCATGCAGTCAGAACCGGTGCATAGCTCTGAATGGAACAGTTTGGCTTTACTGCCACAAAACCCCTTGTCGTGCCGAGGCGTTTTCTCTGGAAATCAATGACTTTCATATGTTCGGGATTGATCTCAGGTACGACCATTGGTACATCTGGTGTCCAGCGGTGTGCGGAGTTGTTGCTGACTACAGGTGTCTCGGTCTTTGCATAGTCCTCCTCAATCTTCTTGATCTCATCTTTTGTCATATCTACAGCTGAAAAAACGAAGTCAACCTCAGCAGCTACCTTCTCAACCTCATTGACATTCATAACTACGATATTCTTGACTGTCTCTGGCATCGGTGTTGTCATTTTCCATCTGTCACCGACTGCCTCTGCGTAAGTCTTTCCTGCTGAACGCGGGCTTGCGGCGATCGTTGTCACCTCAAACCACGGGTGATTCTCCAACAGTGAGATAAATCTCTGCCCTACCATACCAGTACCGCCAAGGATACCTACTTTTAATTTTTCACTCATTTTCTCCTCCATTCCGCTGATATTTATTTCTATATCAGCACATATCATTTTGTAATCAGACCATTTGGTCTGAATTCAACCTCTCGATTATCTTTTCATATAAATCAGACCATTCATGCAACTCATTTTTATGAAACAATGAAATAACAGACTGTATTTGTTCCAGCAATTTTTCTCTTTCTATATTTTGGCAGTAACTCTCGTCCTCATAAAAATCATTTTCAAGCCATTTGTAACGTTCATATGCATTTTTATTTGAATCGATACCCCATTCATAAACTTCCAAAGGTCCGAAAGATTTTTTTGTGATCAAAACAATATTTCCATCTTTGTCTGGTATGAAATCGGGCTTTGTATAATACCATCGTTCAATAGAAACTTCTTCTGTCCTTCGGAAAGCTTTCACTTGATCTTCCTCCCTGTGCTGCATCTGCCAGAAATTGATATTTGCAGAGTTAATCATCACAAACATTTAACCTCCAACAGTTTCTTTATATCCTCATAATGTTCTTGGCATATAACTCGATAATGAATCCAGCCGCCATCGCTACAAGGGTATTTATGATCTATATATTCTTGTGTGTATTTTTTCATTTCGCCATAAATCATATCATATTGCGCATTTGTTAATCGCATCATAACTGTAAATGCACCGGCTTCAGCAAAGATATTACATATAAGCTTTTTCTTTTTATAATGTCCTATTCCCCAACCATATTTTTTCCCATAGGGAAAAACTATTTTCTGTTCTGTATGAAAAGTAGTTGTCAACCAATCATTGATCATAGAAAAGCATTCTGCATTTTCTGCACAGCGCTCTGTCATTTCTTCTATTGTTGGCACAACTTGTTTATCTAGCATTCTTTCGTACATAACTACCCTCTAAATTGAAATTCATACTTGTTTTTACAATCCACAAAACCGGAATTTATCACTTTACAAAACCTGCATATACAATCGTTTTATTTGGCATAATTATAACATCATTATTAGAATATTTATCAAAAATGAATTCCAATTCATTGATATATTTCCCATAATCTACATC
>CAMWLV010000116.1 GCA_947175175.1 uncultured Lachnospiraceae bacterium | reverse complement strand
GCACCGATCACCTCTGTCAATGCATGAGCATGCTTGTTATGATGCGCCGTGAAGAGAATACCAGCTTGTTTGACAGAGTATCCCAGATATTTGGATAAAGAAAACCAGTGGTTTTGACTGTATTAAGTTTAAACCACTGGTTTCTTTAAGTCAAGCCGACCAGTGAACAGTAACGTTAAATCACCTCCATCAAAATTAATTTTAATCTGGCTATTGCTTTCTAAGCTTACAGTGCTTATAATGTCCATAGAGAAACCTTCTTTCTTTGGTATTTATTTTGATTGTATACCTTAATTTTACCATAGAAAAAGGTCTTTTTCTATTCACTAAATAAGTGAATTGCAGTATTCAGTTAAAATACAGCAACTATGTGGCTTACAACTACATTTACTAGGATTTGGTGAATAATTCAGGTTTATATAGAAAGAAGGCCCAACATTATGAAAAATTACGATGAAATAAGAAATCACTTTTATGGAACACTTGGCTTTATACAACTGCTTGATATGAAAATCACAGAACTTTCAGAAGGATACTGCAAAGGGGAAATGCCCCTGCGTCCTGAAATTTTAAACCCGCTCGGCACTGTACATGGCGGCTGCACCTTTGCGCTTGCCGACACGATCGGCGGCAGCGCTGCACTCACACATGGCAACAGTGTTGTGACGGTCGACAGTAATATTCATTATCTTGCACCTGCGTGCGATACGGAAAAGCTGATTGCTGAGGCTAAAGAAATCAAATATGGCTCCACCATCGCAGTCTATGAAGTAAATGTTTACAAAGCAGACGGCACAATGGTCGCCACCTCCACACAATCCTACTTTATCGTATCCGATAAAAATAGGGATAAAAGCAAAAGCGAGTAGTTTCCTACCCGCTGTGTTTTTGACTTTATTTACTTATAAAGATCTCTCTTATCGACAACGCGGACTGCCTTGCCTTCACTTCTGGTTATTGTCTTGGGTTCTATTATCTTTACGTCCACCTTGATGCCAAGCATTGACTTTAATCCTGCCACAATCACTTTCTCGCGCTCTGCTGTATTAAAATCTGCATCTGCTGCCATCTCCGGTGTTTTTTCCACCTGAACCTCTATCGTATCATTGTTTCCTATACGGTCAACTACGATCTGATAATTCGCCTCATAACCCTTGTTTAGCAGAACTGTCTCGATCTGTGACGGCCATACATTGACACCCTTTACTACCATCATATCGTCACTTCTTCCCATCGGCTTGTGCATACGAATATGTGTGCGTCCACAGGAACATTTCTTTCTGGTCAGGTAGCAGAGGTCACGTGTACGGTATCTCAAGAGTGGGAATGCCTTTTTCGTAATACAGGTAAACACCAGCTCTCCGACCTCTCCCTCTGGAAGCACTTCTCCCGTATCAGGATTGATGATTTCAGGAATAAAATGATCTTCCTGTATATGCATGCCCTGCTGCTCTTCACATTCAAAAGAAACACCTGGTCCCGAAATCTCAGTCAACCCGTAAATATCATATGCTTTGATTCCAAGCGATTTCTCGATATTCCTGCGCATTTCCTCCGTCCAAGGCTCTGCGCCAAAGATACCAGCTTTCAACTTAATCTGATCCTTTAGCCCTCTCTCATTGATTGCCTCCCCAAGATTCGCCGCATAGGACGGCGTACAGCAGAGAATCGTGGAACCAAGATCAGTCATAAACTGCAGCTGACGCTCTGTATTTCCAGAAGACATAGGCAGCGTCAGGCAGCCTACCTTGTGCGAACCGCCATTTAACCCTGGGCCTCCTGTAAAGAGCCCATATCCATAACAGACATGACATACATCGTCCTTGGTACCGCCTGCCGCAACGATTGCCCGCGCACAGCATTCCTCCCACACATCGATATCCTCCTGTGTGTAAAATGCCACCACGCGGCGTCCAGTCGTTCCACTCGTCGACTGAATGCGCACACAATCCGATAATGGCACGCCCAACAGTCCGTATGGATACTGATCGCGCAGATCATCTTTATTGATAAATGGAAGTTTATGTAAATCCTCTATTCCCTTTACATCTTCTGGTTTTACACCTGCTTCATCCATTTTGTCATGATAAAATTTTACATTGTCGTATACGAATTTTACCTGTTCTGCCAGCCGCTCGCTCTGCAAAGCCTGAATCTGCTCTACTGGCATTGTTTCAATTTCCGCTTGATAATAATTTGCCATGAATAAATCTCCTTCGCTTTCCTTATTTAAAGTTGTACACTTTTAAAGTCTACCATACTTTCTGCAAAATGTTAACCCATTTTATGTAATTATGATAGTTTCTTTTTTGTAAAATTCGTTTTATACTGGTAATATATCTAATTTAAGTCAAAAAGGAGTTATATTTTTATGAAATACACCAACCCTATCCTTTCCGGATTTCACCCTGATCCAAGCATCTGCCGAGTCGAAAATGACTTCTATCTGGTGACGAGCAGTTTCGAATATTTCCCGGGACTACCTCTATTTCACAGCACAGACCTTGTCCACTGGGAACAGATCAACCATATTCTCGACAGAGACAGTCAATTCACCTTATCAACAGAGGCTCCAAACTGTCTGGGAATCTATGCCCCAACCATCCGCTATCATGAGGGAATCTACTACTGCATTGTCACGAATGTTGGCGGTCCAAAGGGCGGCAATTTTTTCGTCTATACCACGGATCCTTATGGTGCATGGTCTGATCCAGTCATGCTTCCTTTTGACGGAATTGATCCCTCTCTCTTTTTTGACGATAACGGAAAAGTGTATTACAGTGGTACGGACAAGGGCGTCTTTATCACAGAGCTGACACTATCAAAATCAACTGCTGCCGATGGCAGTATGCAGATCAACTGTGACCACATCGGGAAACAGGTGTATGCCTGGAATGGTTCTGGCGGCAATAATCCAGAAGGACCACATCTCTATAAATTTGACGGAATGTACTATCTCATGATCGCAGAGGGCGGAACGGAATACTGCCACATGGTCACAATCGCAAGAAGCACATCAGTTTACGGACCTTATGAGGAGTGCCCTCATAATCCAGTCCTCACCAACCGCAGCACCGAACTTCCGATCAAGGCTGTTGGACATGCTGATCTGATCGAGGATCAGAACGGAAACTGGTGGGCTGTATGTCTTGGAATTCGTCCGTTAGGCTATCCTTTCCGGCATAATCTAGGACGAGAAACCATGCTTGTACCTGTCATATGGGAACAGGGATGGCCTGTCATAGGCATGCACGGAAACAGTCATGTCAATGTTGAAATTGAGACATCTCTGCTACCCTGCACAGGAACCAATCTCAACGCGTCGTTTGAGAGCAGATACTACATTCCTGGACGCAGTATGGTTGACACTTTCGATACTGCTTCCATGCACCCGTCATGGAATACCATCTACAACCCGGACTACACTTTATATGATTTTACGAAAAATGGACTGATCCTACACGGAAATGAAAATGATCTGTCCAGCAGCAATGTAAAATCAATCCTGTGTCGACGTCAGGAACATTTTGACTTTACTGCCCAGCTGACACTTTGCATGGAAACGATTCCTGAAAACGGCGAATCCGGTCTCGCGATTTATATGAACAACCGACATCATTACGAGATTGCCATGACTATGATCCATCAAAAGCGCTGTCTCATCATCCGGCGACAGATTGGCAGATTAAAGGCAGTGGAGAATATTATCGAATATGACAACAACACTGTCATATTACAGCTTACAGGATCACGGAAAGAATACACTTTTGCTTACTGTTCTTCTGAGAGGGAACTACCTGTGACAATCGGTTCCGGTGAAGCACAATATCTCACCACAGAAGTCGGCGGTTGTTTCACAGGAAACTATATTGCTATATATGCCGCAGATGCAGATGCTATTTGCAAAAAATTTGTTTATGATGTAAAATAAACTATATTCAATATACGAGGAGGTCTTTTATGAATTCAAAGGTTTATTTTTCCAAGACAATCACACCCGAAAAGGTACTTGAACTGTACAAGATGACAGGCAAAACTCTCGATGGAAAAGTCGCGATAAAAATTCACTCTGGTGAAGTTGGCAATCAGAACTTTCTGAAACCAGACTTCTGGAAACCTGTGATTGAACACGTCGGCGGCACTGTCGTAGAGTGCAACACCGCATATGACGGCAGCCGCAATACAACGGAAAGACATATGAAAACGATGCATGAACATGGGTGGAGTAAATATTTTAATGTTGACCTGTTGGATGCAGAAGGTCCTGATCTGGAGCTTGCAATTCCAAACGGAAAGAAAATCAAAAAGAACTTTGTAGGAAAATCACTGGCTGACTATGACTCCATGCTGGTACTCTCACACTTCAAGGGACATCCTATGGGTGGTTACGGCGGAGCGATCAAGCAGCTCTCCATCGGAATTGCCTCCTCCATGGGCAAAGCGTATATCCACGGCGTAGGCGATACCAGCAATTTCTGGGGTTCAGACCATGATTCTTTCCTAGAGTCAATGGCAGATGCCGCTTCCAGTGTCATCGGCTATTTCAAGGGAAATATCGTGTATATCAATGTCATGAAAAATATGTCTGTGGACTGTGACTGCTGCGCTGTGGCAGAAGATCCCTGCATGGCTGACATCGGTATCTTAGCTTCCCTTGATCCGATAGCCATCGACCAAGCATGTCTTGACCTCGTCTACGCGTCCGATGATCCAGGAAGAGACCATTTACTCAAGCGCATTGAGTCCAAGAACGGAGTCCACACAATTGAAGCTGCCGCTGAATTAGGTTTTGGTTCACGCGAATACGAACTTGTCACTGTAGAATAAGGAACTGTAGAAAAATAACTGACACATCTTGACTTGTCTATTTCTCCGATTATGCATGTCAAAAAGCCTCGCCGTAGCCCGCTACGCCTACGTTTTTTGACATACATCCTCGAAGAAATATCCTGCGCAATCTGTACACTTATTTTCCTACAGTTCCTAAGTTTAATATAAAAAGAGCACTTCAATGTGCTCTTTTTATATTGCGATTTCATTTATCGATATAACTATCTGGGTCATTTACCACATTGAATACATCAATTCTCTGCAGGTCAAACTCAGGCATTCCGATAAAAAGCCCACCATAATCGTATGTATCCACTACCTTCTCGATACGGACAATCTCAATAAACGCGTGAATTACTTCCTTCGTCCAGATTGTCAGGTACGCTTCATACACTGCCCCAATGTCAAGGATCTCATCACAGTAAAATCCTATTCCTGTCTTGGAAACATTTTTGACATCCACTCCAACTTCTTCATGCTCACTCGAATCAAGTCTCTTGACCAACAATCTTGACTTTAAATCGGTTCTCTTGCTCCTTCTTCTCTCTTCCATATCAACCATACTCCTTTGCAATATAATTGTTACTGTTCACACCCCTACTGTGTTTTGCATGTTTATACGTTTTTTCGGTGTGAACAGCAACATTTATGCACACAAAATGCTAAAGGGCAAGCATTTTGGCGCTCGATTCCCACTATTTTGATGGGGGAGTGAACAGTAACATATAATTCTCAATATCGGTTCTTGCATTAGAATACCCTTTTTTCTACCATGACTGTTTGAAATCTGCAGAAATTATCTTCTGATATATCCACATTATTTTTCAATTCCTTCACGGTTTTTCCTCCAAAAGTCCAATCACATCTAACCCAATACATTTACCACATAGCTTTTGATATCCCTGTCTGCACTCTATAAACCTCTGAGCAGCTATTACCGCTGAATTAACCGGAATAGCGCTTCTTACTAATATAAAAATAACAAATTACACGGATAAAGTCAACACTCATAAAATTTATAAATACATTATCACAAAAATACGACAAATAATGTATCATTTGATAAAGCAGGCATCTCCAAAAGAGAAAAATCTGTATTGTTCCTGTACTGCCGCCTGATATGCATTCAGCACATGCCCGCGCCCCGCAAGCGCAGATACAAGCATAATCAGTGTAGATTCCGGCAAATGGAAATTCGTGATCAGATTGTCGAGTACCTTAAACTGGTATCCGGGATAAATAAAAATCTCTGTATCGCCGCTGCCGGCAACAACCTTTCCGTCTGCATTGGCAGCACTCTCTATGGTGCGGCAGCTCGTCGTCCCCACACAGATTACCCTGCCTCCTGTCTGCTTTGTTCCGTTTATGGTATCCGCAGCCTCCTGTGTCACCTGATAGAACTCAGAGTGCATGTGATGGTTTAAGAGATTTTCTTCTTTGACAGGACGAAATGTCCCAAGCCCGACATGCAGTGTGACATACGCAAGTTTCACACCCTTTTCCTGCACCTTCTTCAGCAGCTCGTTCGTAAAATGCAGTCCAGCTGTCGGAGCAGCCGCCGAGCCCTCATATTTGGCATAAACCGTCTGATAACGATTCTTATCCGCAAGCTTATGTGTAATATACGGCGGCAGCGGCATCTCCCCAAGCCTGTCAAGAACCTCCTCAAAGATTCCCTCATACTGAAACTGTATCAGTCGGTTCCCCTCATCAACCACATCGATGACTTTTCCGGTGAGCAGTCCGTCACCAAAGCTTATGGCAACGCCTTTCCTCGCCTTCCTGCCAGGCTTTACAAGTGTTTCCCAAACATCGTTTTCGCGGCGTTTGAGCAGGAGCACCTCAATCGCCGCCCCCGTTTCAGCCTTTGTTCCCATGAGTCTTGCAGGGATAACCTTTGTATTATTCAATACCAGGCAGTCCCCCTCATGCAGATATTCCACAATATCCGTAAACACCTTATGCTCAATCTCCCCAGTCTCTTTGTCAAGCACCAGAAGCCTTGAACTCGACCTGTCTTCAAGCGGATCCTGCGCAATCAGCTCTGGCGGCAGATCAAAATAAAAATCCTTCTTCAACAATTCCTTCATACATCCATACCTTCCGAAGAACATTATGCCCGAAGCTCAATACCAAGACCTTCCAATCCGTTCAATATCTTCTTCATAGCCCCTGAAACATCACTCTCCTCGAGTGTTCTGTCCTTGGCACGGAAAGTAATCGAATAAGCGACTGATTTATGGCCTGTCTTGATCTGACTTCCCTCGTAAATATCAAATAACTGATATTCCTCTAAGATCTTTCCTCCGCGCTGCTCAATCACCTTTTCAATATCACCCACGAGAATATTCTTTGGCACAACCATACTGATATCACGTGACACTGCAGGATACTTTGCAATGCCTTCATACTTTCTATCAAAAGAAGCAAACGGAAGAATCTCAGGCATATCCAACACAGCGATATAAACTTTCGTATCAATATCATAATGATCCGCAACTTCAGGGTGAACCTCACCCAGATAACCGATCACTTTGTTCCCATACTGAATCAACGCCTGACGCCCTGGGTGAAGAAACATCTTTTCCGCTTTCGGATCATAGGATATTTTCTTTTTCATTCCAATGCTCTCAAGAAACTCCTCGATCACACCTTTCATGGTAAAGAAATCGCCTTCCCCATACATGCCAAGTGTGAACTGCATCCGCTCGTCTGGATAATCATCTACTGGCAGATTTTTTGGAATATAGATATTTCCAAGCTCATAGAGACGCACATTCTTGTTTCTGCGGTTGTAGTTCAACGCCAGCGATGTCAGAATTCCGTTTAGGGAAATCGTTCTCATAATGGAAAAATCCTCACCTAACGGATTAGCAATCGTCACGGCCTGTCGGAGCGGACTGTCCGCTGGAATCAAAAGCTTGTCAAACACCTTGGGACTCTCAAATGAATAGCACATTCCCTGTGAAAATCCACAATACTCAGCGATATCTCTTGCTTTTTCCTCTACTCTCAGTTTAAAAGAAAGCTTGCCCGTCGTCGCCTCGCCGTTCGGAAGTGTCGTCGGAATCTTGTCATATCCATAAAATCTCGCAACCTCCTCTGCAATATCCGCAAAGCACTCGATATCCTGACGGAAAGATGGCGCTGTGATCATGCCAGTACTCTCATCATATGCAAGCTCCAACCTGTCAAAAATCTGAAGCATTTCCTCCTTAGAAATCTCTGTGCCAAGGAATTTGTTGATTCGCTCCGGCTCAAATTTGATCTGTTTCAACTCCTTTAATGGCTCCTTTACATCAACGATTCCACCGACAACTTCGCCGCAGCCAAGTTCCTTGATCAGCTGACAAGCCCTGTTAATGGCTGCCTCTGCATTTCTCGGATCAAGACCCTTCTCAAAAATGCCAGAAGCATCTGTTCTCAGTCCTACTCTCTTAGAAGATTTTCTGATATTCGCACCGTTAAAAGTAGCCGCTTCAAACAATACTGTCTGTACATCATCCGTAATCTTTGAATTTTCACCGCCCATGATACCCGCAAGACCAATCTCCTTCTCGGCATCACAGATCATCAGCATTTCTGAATCAAGCTTTCTCACCTGTCCGTCAAGCGTCTGAAACTCATCGCCGTCTTTCGCCCGCCTTACAATAATCTTGTTTCCTGACACATTTTTCAGATCATATGCATGCATCGGCTGTCCGTACTCCATCATGACATAGTTCGTGATATCAACAAGATTGTTAATCGGTCTGATGCCACACGCGGCAAGCCTTCTCTGCATCCATTCCGGCGATGGTGCAATCTTGATATTTTTGCACACTCTTGCACAGAAACGCGTACAGAGGTCTCTGTCTTTTATTTCCACAGAGATATAATTGTTGACATCTTCGTCATTTCCCTTCACCTCCACAACAGGCGGTACAAAGGGCTTTTTGAATGTCGCAGCAGCCTCTCTTGCAATCCCCAGGATACTGTAGCAGTCCACGCGGTTTGAAGTCACTTCATACTCCACAACCGTATCATGCAGACCAAGCGCTTCAACGGCATCTTCTCCGGGTGTAACTGGCTTCTGGAATACATACACACCGTCTTCTGGTGCTTCTGGATACATGTCTCGATTCGAACCGAGTTCCTCAATTGCACACATCATACCACATGATTCAATGCCGCGCAGTTTTCCTGCCTTAATCTTAATCCCGTTTTCCGGAAGCGGACCTCCATCATGCCCACCGGCTACTTTTCCACCGTCAAGAACCGTCGGAACATAATCGCCCTCCTTTAGATTCTGTGCCCCTGTCACAATCTGTACGGTCTCTGTTCCCACATTTACCTGACAGATAATCAGCTTATCTGCGTCAGGGTGCTTTTCAATCTTCTCAATATGTCCCACAACGATTTTTTCTAGATTTTTGTCAAGCCGTTCATATCCTTCTACCTTTGTCCCTGAGAGAGTCATGGCATCACAGTACTCTCTGTCCTCACATGCAAGCTCAGGAACATATGCCTTAATCCACGATAATGGTGTATTCATTTTATCCTCCAATCTATGACACAAGTGTCACATTTCAATCTTCAATCTAATCAAAATATTTAAAACTGCTTTAAGAATCTGATATCATTCTCATATAATAGCCGCATATCATCAATCTCATATTTTAGAAGCGCGATTCTCTCCAACCCAACACCAAACGCAAAACCAGTATATTCCTCTGGGTCAATATTGCACATCTTCAACACCTTTGGGTGAACCATACCACAGCCGAGAATCTCAATCCAGCCTTCCCCTTTACAGAAACGGCATCCGCTTCCGCCGCACTTGAAACATGACACATCCATCTCTGCGGAAGGCTCTGTGAACGGAAAATGATGCGGTCTGAACTTCACCTTCGTATCCTCGCCGAAAAGCTCCTTTGCAAACTCCGCAAGTGTTCCCTTTAAATCGGCAAAGGTGATATTCTGATCAATCACAAGTCCTTCAATCTGATGGAAAGAAGGAGAGTGTGTTGCATCCACTTCGTCCGCACGGAATACACGTCCCGGAGCGATCATTCTGATCGGAAGTTTTCCTTTCTCCATCTCATGAACCTGCACACCAGAAGTCTGCGTCCTGAGCAGGATATCGCTGTTGATATAGAAAGTGTCCTGTTCATCCTTTGCCGGATGGTCGGCTGGGATATTTAATGCCTCAAAATTGTAATAATCCTTTTCTACCTCAGGTCCTTCTACGACCTCATAGCCCATTCCGATAAAAATGCGCTCTACTTCCTCCAACGCGATTGTGTTCGGGTGACGATGCCCCACTTTGTTTCTCTGCGCAGGAAGAGTCACATCGATTACTTCCGCCTTCATCTTCGCCTCACGAAGCTTTCTCTCCATGCTTGTCTTTGCCTCGTCAAGCACCCTCTCGATCTCTTCGCGTGCATCATTTACAAGTTGTCCTATTTTGGGTCTTTCCTCGGGTGCTACCTCCTTCAACCCCTTCAACACAGCTGTTAGCTCACCCTTCTTGCCCAAAAAGTTGACACGAACGTCATTTAATTTGTCCAACGCTTCACTTTCATTGATCTGACGGATTGCCTCTGCCTTGATCTGTTCTAATTTCTCTTTCATCACCAATCTCCTTTCCTTATGCGCTCCTGCGCATGAAAAAATCCCCTGTAGAAAATTCCTACAAGGGACGAATAAACCGCGGTACCACCCAAGTTTCTAAAATCAAGCAGGCTTATGCCTGCTGTATACCTTAGACTCTTAAAAGACATAACGTGTCACTCCGGCTTCTCCTACCACATTGTCTGACTAACAACGCTTCAAAGAAGCTGCTCTGGTGGGAAATTTGGCATCATACCTGAACTGAGGAGGCTTTCAGCCAGCGGCCTCCAATCTCTGGCAGAAAGTATGACACTACTTGCACCTTCACTGCATTTTAATATTAAAATAAATACCATTGAAAATAATAATATGTTATCTGCCAGAAAAAGTCAAGTCCAAAATCAATTTCTATCATATTCTAAGGAACTGTCATGAAATAACTTATGCACCTTGACTTGTCTATTTCTCCGATTGCACATATCAAAAAGCCTCAGCGTAGCCCGCTACGCCTACGTTTTTTGATATGCACCCTCGAAGAAATATCCTGCGCAAGCTACACATGTTATTTCATGACAGCTCCTAAATCACAGAATTTGTGACAAATAATCGTCCACATAACCATCGACAATCCACTTATTGACCAGTGCACCGCCAAAAAAGATATACATGCAAAAATACAGCCAGATCATCACGATCACAATACCCGTCAGGCTGCCATACATGGAAAAACCGCCAAAATAATCGATATAAATGGAAAAGCCAAAGGAATAGAGTGTCCAGAAAACCGATGTGACTACCGCCCCGGGATAGTGATCCTTCCATGATAACTGGTTGTTTGGCAGCAGACTGTACATCGTGCAGAATACAATGGAAATCATACCTGCGACAAAGATATGGCGTATCCAGCCAAATATGCGCCACAGACTTGCGGCCAGACCATTGTCAGGTATTATCCACTTTGCCAATGTATTCCCAAAGACAAGCACTCCTGCTGAAAGCAATATCGCAAGCAGCAGAAAAATCGTATAGAAGGAAGCCTTAAGCCGCAGCAGAATATACCCTCTTGTCTCCTCCACCTCATAAACGTGGTTTAATCCTCTGATCAGCGCCAGCACTCCTTTTGACGCAGACCATACGACCACAATAGCGGAGACTGACAGCAGTGTCACATGATTTCCATGGTAACTGTCAATGATACTCAGCAAAAAACGGTATATTTTATCTGGGATAACAGCCTGTGATATATTGACCACCTCTTTCCTGCCAAGCAGATCATGCGGCAGCATGCCGCTGACGATCATCACCATCGGTATCACTGACACAAATAAAAAGAACGCAGCGCCAGAGGCATAGGTTCCCACCTCTGCCTCATTAAAGGTTCTACGCATCTCTTTTTGCAGCCTGTATAGCTTCGTGATCATTGACATTATTTGTTTAGCTCCCTGATATCCTTAATGCTTCCATTATAATAATATGCCAAAATCTGTGCAGCTGTTAATCCTCTGTCAGCCAGATTTTTCGCACCGTTCTGTGACATACCACAGCCATGGCCGAATCCTGCACCATGTATTATAACCTGTTTTAGATTATCTCCCTTTTCCTCGTTATTATCAAATATTTTTTCTATGTAAAAATATGCGCTTGGAAGGATATCTCCCATGATGTAGCTGCCGCCGTCATTCTTCGTCACCACATCCTGCGCGCGGCAAAGCGCCTGCCTGATCGCATGCTGGGACATTACACTTACCCTGAAATGTTCCGTCTCTATCATAATACCCGCTGCCATACCGCTCTTCCTTCGATTTAATATCCTGATATCCTTGATCGCATCTTCATTTGGAAGCTGGTCAGACGGCAAATACTGAGACCGGATTCTCACGGTATCTGGCTGCGACTGCGACAAATCATATAATTTCTGCAAAAAGACCTTAATAGCACTGCCTTCGAATGACTTGTCATAATTCCAGCGATACCATGCCTCATGAAACTCAACATCCTGCTCGTTCCCATGATCAATATACTGCTGATACGCCCACTCTCCTTCCTCATTGTTTGATGCATAGATCTCCTCTCCTGTCTCAATCAGATAGGCATCTGCTGCCGATGCCGTATCATTCCACACATGTGCCCCGCCGTTATAGCCTCCCGAAGTCGAATAGTAAAAGCTCTCCACAAGTTCCCCCTCGTATGAAAGCACTTGATTTTTGGTCGCATCTACCGCATTCACCCCACTCTGTGTCTCTTCACAATTCATATAAACCTGGAACGAAGTGCTGTCGTCCATATGTGCCTCCCACTCTGGATAGGCATAAGTTTTTTTATGAAAATAGGTATAGGTTCTCGCACTGACCGCCTGTGCTTTTAACGCTTCATCAGGGTATGCAGATGGCATCTCGCTCGGAACCACGCCATACAGATACTCCTCCACCAAAAGTTCATTGACCACAACAATCCCCCCTGCCTCAAAGTAACACTCCAGTTTTCCACGGTAATGCGCGGGACTGTTTCTTCCAATGTTTATGATTTGAATCCTGCCCTGATTCTTTCCAGCGATACAGATCATCTGCCCCTCCTCAAAACCACCCGCCCTTAAGACCAATTCTGAATCTGGTGCATACTCTGTTATCTCTCCATTATGCGTGACAGTCAATCCCTCACTGCACACAATGTGCAGCTCTGTGTGGTAAATCCCGCGATAGCCCTGATTCATGAGCAGGATCCTCACGTTCTCATCAAATGGTATTTCCGGAACGTTTTCTTTTATCGCGATTTTTCCGTCATCTTCTTCCGAAATCATCTGAATCTTCTCATCTTTCTCTTTCGTTTCCCCTGTGATACCCTCATCTGTATCAGACAGCTGGGCACTACACCGATACAGCCCCAGTGCGATCACCGTCCAGACCACAACGATCAACAACTTCTTGGAGAACCCTTTTACATAAAATATTTTCTATTCCTCCCGATAACGATTAAATGATAGATATATAAAAATACAGGGTTGAAAGTTTTTCTGATAGGGACTGTTACAGTACCTTACCTTCAACCCTGTACTTATACCACAAAAGCAGCCTGCTAAGGCTGCTTTGCTTCTTGTGTATCCCCGAAACGCCGGCTCTTGTATTTTGACTCCTAGCCAATGCTAGGTGGGCAACCGCAATCTTTCTCGCTGCCTTCCCCTGGCCAATATCGGGGGGCATGACATTGATCAGACAATGTAGGAATCCCGTTTAAAGTGATGTAGGTTCAAAATGACAAGAGTTATCGTACATTTCAGATTAATTATAGTATACCCCATCATAATGAAAATATCAACCTATAATCCTATTGCATCTTTACTAATATTTTACATAAAAATTTTGTCAATTTACATATAGACTTTTTGTCAACTTAATGTATAGAACTTGTACACTCCCTTGCCTGCATTTTTTGCATCATAAGATCACCTGGTCTGTTTCTTTCATCATCTTCTCAAGTTCATCCTCCGACATTAATGCCTTTCTGCCGCTGCCCCCTCTTCCTCTTTTTCCAAAATCAACTCCTGCATCTTGGGCTTTTATCTGTCAAAGGTGAGCACAACCTTTAACAAATCACCATCCACAACAATATTCAAATCACCATCAATCAGCTTCATCAGA
>CAMWLV010000115.1 GCA_947175175.1 uncultured Lachnospiraceae bacterium | reverse complement strand
GTTTACCATTGGACATACAAAATGGACGAAATAGATTCGGATGAAGTTTAAGGCCACAAATTATCAACTATTTAATATCCGATGTACTAGTCAGGAAAATAAGTCGAGTATTAAAAGCGCAGAAAGTGAAGCAGTCACTTGTGGATGACTGGAATCAGCCAATTTCGGAACAGTTTCCGCTAGATGATCTGGGCGAGCGGATTACGAGTCTCTGCAGCAGTGCCGATAAGGAAATCGTACTGATCATAGATGAGGTTGATAAGAGTTCGGACAATCAGATTTTTTTGTCGTTTCTAGGGCTTTTGAGAAATAAGTATCTTGGACAGCTGAAGAGAACTGACTGTACTTTCCGCTCAGTCATTCTGGCAGGTGTATATGATATTAAGAATCTAAAGATAAAACTGCATCATGGTGAAGAATCAAAGTATAATAGTCCATGGAATATAGCAGTAGACTTTACAGTAAATATGGATTTTATGCCAGAAGATATAGCAGCCATGATTCAAGAGTATGAAAAGGACCAGCAGACTGGCATGGATATTGATAAGATCAGCAGGCAGATTTATGAATATACATCTGGTTATCCATATCTGGTATCGCGTCTCTGCCAGATTGCAGATGAAAAGCTGTCAGGAACAGAGGATTTTCCCAAGAAGCAGGATGCGTGGACGCGAAAAGGCATTGTGGCAGCCGAGCTGCTTTTGAGAAAAGAATCAAACACGTTATTTGATGATATGGTAAAAAAATTAGCGGATTATCCCAAGTTAAAGCGATGCTGCAGAATATTTTATTCTGCGGAAGCATCTATCCATTTGAAAGGGATAATGATTTGATCAATTTAGGTGTGACATTTGCTTTTTTGAAGGAAAATAATGGAGTGGTGGCAGTAAAGAACCGGATATTTGAGACAAAATTATATGACCTTTTTCTTTCGGAAATGTATACAGACCATGCAAATAGTCAAACCCGTTCCATTGAGCGCAATCAATACATTGTCAATGACTCTCTTCAGATGAAGCTGGTAATGGAAAAGTTTTATCAACATTTTACAGAGATCTATGGAGACAGTGACTGGAAATTTGTAGAGAATCAGGGAAGAAAAATCTTTCTTATGTATTTAAAGCCTATTATTAACGGGACTGGAAACTATTATATCGAGGCACAAACCAGAGATATGAGACGGACAGATATCATTGTTGATTACCATGGAAAGCAGTTTATCATAGAATTAATAATATGGCATGGCAGCGAGTATAACCAGAGAGGGGAAAAACAATTATTTGAGTATCTGGATTATTATGGTGCAGATACTGGATATCTGCTGAGCTTTAAATTTAACAAAAACAAAAAGACAGGAATCCAGGAAATATCACAAAATGGAAAACATATTTTAGAGGTTGTTGTGTAGCGGTTCCTGGAATAATCAGGAGGTATTGCCCCAGACCAGATCAAAAATACGGATTCGCCTTTAAAGGAAACCGCAAACTGGGCGGTTCATGAGTAACTGAAAAACGAAAAGGAGCACCAACAATGTCAAAACAAAAAGAAGACAGGACCAAAAACAAAACAAACGCAATGCGCATACTCGACACAAAGAAAATACCATACACAACGCACACTTATGAGTGCGACGAATTTATAGACGCCATACAGATTGCGGACATGCTCGGACTGCCCTATGAGAAAGTATATAAAACTCTAGTGACACAGGGCAGCAGTAAAAACTATTACGTGTTTGTCATTCCCATAGCAGAGGAACTCGACATGAAAAAAGCGGCGAAATCCGTCGGTGAAAAGTCCGTGGCAATGCTCCACGTAAAGGACATCAACGCTGTCACAGGCTACATCAGAGGCGGCTGCACTGCGATCGGCATGAAAAAACAGTATGTCACACGTATTGAACAGAGTGCTCTAAGCCTCGACAAGATTATCGTGAGCGGCGGAAAACTGGGCATGCAGCTCGAGCTCACCCCACAGGATCTGGCAGCGGCATCTGGTGCAGAATTTGCAGATATCATATTTGCATGATAAAAGTGCAGTTTTATATCATTTTTACATTATTATTTAGAAAGGATAATGTAACAAAAATCCATAATCAATTGCTTATGGACTAATTAGTTACAGTACATCGAAAATGAAAACAATCAACGTATCACAAATCACACAAAATATTAAGGAGATGTGCATCGAAGCCAATCACTATCTCACGCCTGACATGGACTGCGCGCTGAAAAATGCTGTAAACACAGAGAAAAGTCCACTCGGAAAACAGATCTTAAATCAGCTCCAGGACAACTTGCAGATTGCGGGCGAAGATATGATTCCAATCTGTCAGGATACAGGAATGGCAGTCATTTTCATGGAGATCGGACAGGACGTGCACTTCGAGGGAGGAAGCCTGGAAGATGCCATTAACGAAGGCGTCCGCCAAGGCTATGTGGACGGATTTTTACGCAAATCTGTGGTAAAAGACCCACTGCTCCGGGAAAACACCAAGGACAATACCCCTGCAATCATTCACTATGAAATGACAACTGGAGATAACGTAACAATCACAGTCGCCCCAAAAGGTTTCGGAAGTGAAAACATGAGCCGTGTATTCATGCTCAAGCCCGCTGACGGCATTGAGGGTGTAAAGAACGCAATCCTCACAGCCGTAAAGGACGCAGGTCCCAATGCGTGTCCTCCCATGGTGGTGGGCGTAGGCATTGGTGGAACTTTTGAAAAATGTGCTCTTATGGCAAAGAAAGCACTCACTAGGCCAGTAGACCAGCATTCCGATATTCCATATGTAAAACAGATGGAAGAGGAGCTTTTAGACAAAATCAACCGCACCGGAATAGGACCTGGAGGACTAGGTGGCACAACAACTGCGCTTGCCGTCAACATCAGCACCTATCCGACACACATTGCCGGATTGCCTGTAGCAGTCAATATATGCTGTCATGTAAACCGCCATGCAGTACGCACAATATAAGAAACAGTCTTGAAATAACTTATGCATCTGGTTTGTCTAAATTCTCATATCCGTCGTTGTCATCAGTCACCGTAGCCCGCTACGGCTCCTTCTTCCGCCTAGTCTATGAGAATTTATCCTGCGCCATCTGCACAAGTTATTTTGCGACTATTCCTAAACGCAGAATGTATAATAGAGTGCAGCACTAAGAAATATTAAGTTTGGCATACAGATTAGCGAAATAAACTTTAAGACATTAATTTAGAAGAATTAGAACCTCTAAAATAGTATGAATCAAAAGGAGTACATATAAATGGACAAATACATCAAGGTCCCACTCACAGACGAGGACGCAAAATCCTTGAAAGCAGGAGATTACGTATACATAACTGGAACGATCTACACCGCGCGGGACGCCGCGCATCTTCGCATGTACGAAGCACTTGACCGAAACGAACCACTGCCAATCGAAATGGCACACAATATCATCTATTATATGGGACCATCACCCGCCAGAGAAGGACGCCCCATCGGCTCCGCCGGTCCCACGACAGCCAGTCGTATGGACAAGTACGCGCCAAGACTATTAGACCTCGGTTTAAAAGGCATGATTGGAAAAGGAAAGCGAAATGATGCCGTAAAAAATGCAATCGTTCGCAATGGAGCAGTCTATTTTGCGGCCGTAGGCGGTGCAGGCGCCCTCCTGTCAAAATCCATTACCGCATCAGAAGTCGTTGCCTATGACGATTTAGGCACAGAAGCCATTCGCAAGCTTGAAGTAGAGGACTTCCCTGTTATTGTCGTCATTGATGCAGAAGGAAACAACTTATACGAGACCGCCATCAAGGAATACGGCGGGGACTGACTTAACACACAGCAGAGCAATATATAGATGAAATATGAAACAATATGGCATAGCTGGTTTAGGAACTGCTCAAAGATCGAAAATCTTATTTATATAAAAACAGTAACAAAACGGAGGATAGATTTATGGTTTCGAATAATACAAAAGAAAACAATCTGCGCGAATCCATGTTTGGCAGAATGCACTTGACAGCAAAAAATGAGCCGATTGCGCGGCAGTATCTGGATATGGACAACGAGGAAAATCCAGCACTTCTGGAACAAGTACATCATCAGGATTTATCCAGCCTGTTTCCAATGAACGGATACTCGGAATATCTGAAATGGCTGTACAAAAATAAGCGGACAGAGGAACTTTCCCGCTACGTGCGTTTTGTAGCAGAAGTAGGTGGTTCCACAGCATGGAGGATTCTAGCAAATGACAATTATGATGCGAAACTGGCTGATTTAGAGAGCATGTTTACATACCTCACCGGAGAGCACGCAGAAAAACAAAAAATGGCAATCCGCGCGGAACTGTGCGCTAAGGCACTGTGCAAAGATGGAAATACAGATGATACGAAAACACTATGTCAGTTAGGAAAAGAGAACCCAGACATCTATCTGCAGGCTCTGGATTACTGCCATGTGTTAGACAAGACGAACTCCAGGGACACAAGGCACGCCAGAACACTTCTCACAGCAATTTATTTGAATTACAAAGAAGCGGGAACAGAACCAGAACTTACAAAAGAACTGCTGAAAGACCTGCTTGCAGAAATACCAAACATCACCGCGCCCGCAAAGGCATTTTCAGGAAGCGAAATCCAGAGCATGCAGAACTATGTCAGAATAGCACAGAAAGAAACTCCATTTTCACAAAGCGTACTTTCGATATGCAGCACGCGCCGTGGCTGGATGCAAGTTGCATTTCTGGCGGGCTGTGCATTTCTGGCACTGCGGCATTCCGTGCACTTTGAGATCCTGTTCCGCCTGACGCTGGCAGAAGGGTTTACCTATAAGAACCGCATCGAGGCACTGAATACTGCCAGGGCGATCTCAGAGGACGACGATTTCCATGCTAAGATGGACGAGATCGAGGAGATGATTCCGATCTTAGACGAGGATTATATCATTTGGTGCCTGTATGGATATCCATCAGCTACAGCACAGGGAGAAAAGATACTGATGGAATGCAGTCATGCAGAATGCGAAGCGGAAATCCAGCGTATGGCAGTGAAATGCCCGGATGGCATCAGGGCGGCGGTTCAAAAGGCAGATTCCGAGGAGTACAAGAAACTGACAGAGCTTGTACAGAGTGCAAATCCCACACTCTATGAGGAAATCCATGCCTCTTATCAGGACGTATTTCGCGAAAAACTGGCTTTGGAGCTGGTGAGGCATCATTTTATGGAATGCGAGGAGACAGCGAAACAATATCTTTTGGGAAAATGTCCATTGGACGCATTGCTGCCATATCTGGAACAGTGCGATTACTGCAACACAGGCTCTTTGTGGACAGGGGACTACGAGAGGCTCAATCACTTTAAAGCACAAGGGGAGTTTTCGTTTTATCGGCGAGCAGTGATATTAGAAACGTTAAAGGGCGCGCCCGATTATTTTGAAATGTATTCTGTATCAGAGGAAAGACTGGAAAAAGCAAAAGACAATTCGATTTTGTATAACAAAGAGCAGATCCTAGGGATATTCCGAATCTTTACGGAGGAAAATGTTCCAATCGGACAGCAGTTAAAGGCACTGGGCAGCATTTGTGACAACATATATGAAAAACAGGACAGAATATTATTCCAGAAGACATGTGTGGAAGTGACAATCGAAAGACAACAAGAGCAAGATCAAGAACAATGGGAGAAAGGCTTGATGGAAGCATTCCGTCAAGGTGGGGCGTCGGCGTGCTGTATTTGTCTAAAAGTACTGGAACAATATGAATCCATGGACAAATTCAAAGAATATTTGTTTGCTGCCGCAGAGAACGGCGTAGACCAAGTACAAAAGCAGCTTCTTGAACTGATCAAGAAGCATAATGAGTGGGACGCTGATGTCTTAGCGATGCTTGCGTCAAAAAAGCAAAAGACGCGGGGATTTGCCATTATGGTACTGGAAGAATGGTTAAACACTGCACATTTGGAGGAGGTCAAGGCGGCACTCGCAAAGGAAAAGAACAAGAAATTAGCTGCGCAGCTTCAGGCATTGGCAGAGGAGTTAGAAGATGCTGGAACAAAAGATAACCAGCAGGGGCAGTTCAAAAGGACAGAAGAACAGCTCGCCGCAGACATTTACAAAGGGAACAGAAAGAGAAAAGTGGAGTGGGTTCAGGATATGACGCTCCCCATAGTACATTTTCAGGATCAAATGTCATTTGACAGCGATACAACAAATGGGCAGGATGCAGCCTCGGCAGAATACATGCTTTCGATATTAGCAACATACGCGGATATGGAGATTCTTGGTGTGAACCAGAACGCCAAAAAGCTCACCGCGCCCTTAGTTCCGCAGGAACTTACCGCCTACATGCGTGCCTTGTATAATGGCTGGATAGAAGCAGGGGCAGAGGCGAAAAAACGGTGGGTACTTTATGCCGTGGCACTCCATAGCAACGCGGAGATGATAGGAGAATTACATAGGCAGATCAAGGACTGGGCAGATCATTCCAGAGGCGCGATCGCCGCGGAAACTGTGCGTGCACTGGCTTTAAATGGGAGCTCGCAGGCGTTGCTTCTCGTAGACCAGATGGCGCGCAAATTCAAGTCAAACCAGGTAAAAAATGCAGCAAAGAAAGCCCTTTCCGAAGCGGCGGCAGCACTGGGAATCAGCAAAGAAGAATTAGAGGACAGGATTGTGCCTGATTTTGGATTCAATGCGCAGTTGGAGCGCGTATTTGACTATGGCACACGCACATTTTCAGTCCGATTGAATGTGTCGTTGGAAATAGAAGTCTATGATGAAAATGGGAAAAAGCTCAAAAGTATGCCCAAACCGGGAAAACAGGACGATGCCGATAAGGCAGCTCAGGCACAGGACGAAATGAAACAGCTCAAAAAACAGCTGAAGCTAGTCGTTGCAAGCCAAAAACTTCGTATGGAACAGGCGCTCAGCACAGCGCGGTATTGGAAGGCAGACAAGTGGAGGGCATTGTTTGTCCAGAATCCGATCATGCACCAATTTGCAGTAGGACTCATCTGGGGAACTTACGAGGAAGGACAGTTAAAAGATACTTTTCGTTACATGGAAGATGGCAGTTTCAATACAATGGAAGAGGACGAGTACACATTGCCAGAGTCACGCGTGATCGGACTTGTGCACCCGCTCGAACTGTCGGAGGATATTATTGCAGCATGGCAAGAACAGCTCTCGGACTATGAGATCACACAGCCAGTGGAACAGCTGGAACGCCCGATTTATCAGATTACAGAGGAAGAGAAAGGCGCGCAGAAGCTCACACGGTTTTATGGAAAAGAGCTGAATGGATTGTCCCTGTCAGGCAAACTGTTAACGCAAGGCTGGGTTCGTGGAGAAATTTTAGATGCAGGATTTTTCGATAATTTTTACCGCAGCGACAGTGAATTTGGCGCGAAGCTTATGTTTTCTGGCTGCTCAGTAGGATATGAAAATGAGGATGTGACGATTGATGACCTGTATTTCTACCGGATTTCTGGAAAGACAGAACCATGCAGACCAGACGAAGTCGGTGCAAGATATTTCAGCGAGACGGTTTTGCAGATTGCCAGAATCGTTGGGGAAGCATAAAAAACGTTTGTGTCAGCAAGTATCAGTACATGCAGGACTTTGTGATACTGTATTGGGCTGAACTGTAACAACTGTTTCAAATACATATGAAGGGAGCAAGATATGGCTGCAGAAAAAGATAGCAGGGAAACACAAGAGCTGCAAAGAGCATTGAGTTTGTTAGAACTAACAGCGAAAAACCAGAAGCTTGCAGAGCAGTATCTGGATCTGTCAAAACCAGAAGATGCAGACTTGCTGGAAGACATGGAGCATCAGAATTTTCAGAAACTTCAACGCAAAACAAAGGATGAGTTAAAGTCTTTTCTAGGGATATACAAAGAGGAGAATGCAGAACTCGCGGGACGCTTTGTTCGTCTTACAGCGGAGATTGGCCGGGAAACTTCCCAAGTCATTCTCGCATACAGGGGACTTAGCAGAGAATTTGAGTATTTAGGACAATTTCTGTCACCGACTCTGCAAGTAGCGATGTATGCAAATGCTTCTGCGTGGGACTTTGATAAATTGCGAATGACTTATTTAAGCCCCTTAGTTGAGACAGGAATCAAAGAGCCGGAAGTCTTTCAACAGGCGAGAGAGCTGTGCTGTAACAAAGATGGTGTCAATACGCAGATGCTTTTGGCAGCGCTGTATTTATATTGTGTGAAACCTTTAGGAGAGACGAAAAGCAGACTCTGTATTTCCATGGAGGAAGATCAGCGAGCAACAGGAAATCCAGAGCGCATCAGAGAGGTGACAGATTATCTGGAAAATCGTCTGATCAATAATATTGACGGATTATTCGAACAAAATTTTGAACCAGAGGGTAAGGATCTGGAAACGCTTCAAAACTTTGTCCGCAATTCGGATCTGGATGCGCCCATTCCAAAGGAAGTATGGGAAATACTGTCAGGGAGGCGCAAATATAATTACCTGATGGCGTTTCTGTCTTTTCTGGCATTTTTGGCAGTAGAACATTCTGACAGGTTTGTATCCATGCTTCGACTCACAGTGGCATTTGACTCTATGTCGGTCACAAACGTGCCATTAGACAAGTGCCTTGCAGCCGGGGAAGACTGGTTCCACAGGCATATTGCGGCGTTGGAAAAATATCTGGAAATCCCGGATGATATGTATATCCGCTGGTCGCTTTCAAATAAGCAGACAGAGATTTTAGAGCGTATGGCAGTGAAAGCACCAGATGCGATCTGTGAGGTATTAAAAGATATTCCGGCGAACGACAAGGGATATCTGCGCACATGTATAAAGACCGGAAATCCTCAATTGTACATAGAGATGGAGAAAGAATTTAACGAGAGCTACCACAGGGCAGCTGCAGAGCAGGCAGTCAGCAGATTTGATGTTTCGCAGGATGAGGCGCTTCGTTATCTGTTAGGGGAAATAGAAGTTTCGGATATCCTTCCCTGTGTGGCAGGCTGGAGGGATATGCACAATCTTGAGTATTGGCATGACAGATGCAGGAATATCCACGATTACAAGATATTTGGGGAAATGCAGATTTATAGGAGGGTGCTGGTTCTGGAGTGTTTGCGCCTGAATCATAATTACATTGATCATTATTGGATTGATACCAGTCAGGAATCCACGAAGAAGTCAGGATTGTGCTATGATGTGCGGCAGGTAAAACAATTATTAAATCTGATGGACCAGGAGAAGGTTCCACCCCAGTATCAGGTTGAATATCTTGGATACACATATGACAGCGCATATGGATTCAAGCAGTCAATCCAGGAATGCATAGAAGTCATTGCATCTTTCCACAAAGACTGGCATCAAGAGTGGAAAATTGCCTCCAAAAGCCATTTCCAGCTCGCGCGTGTCCTTGCGATTCGAGTGATGGGCATGCAGTGGCAGGAGTATAAGAGTGAGCTGCTCTCCTGCGCCTCGGAAAGCAGTAAGCAAGGGAGAGCATTGATACAGGAGATTTACACGGCACACCCAGACTGGGAGGCGGACATTCTTGTGATGCTGCAGTCCAAGCGCGGTGCAGAACGCGAGATGGCAGTAACAGTACTGGGCAGCTGGGGAGCCGATCAGTATCAGGAGCCGTTACTTATGGCACTCGAAGCGGAGAAGACAAAAAAGATACGAATGATGATACAGGACATGCCTGGCACGGCCGCTCTGGGTGAAAATGGGCAAAACACGGCAGAACCAACTGTGGAGAAACGCATTCAGGAGATTCTGACTGGTGCATGGAAACGAAAACTGTCATGGCTGCCGCTCGATACTTTTCCAATAATCCATAAAAAAGACGGGGAGGAGGCTCCCGAGGAATATCCTGCAGCGATTCTGATCAGCTATGCAGATATGAAAGAACTTGGAATCAACAAGGAAGCGATGCAAGTGGCAGCAGAGCTCGACTCATCAGAACTGGCAGCATATATTAAGGAACTATATAACTTCTGGCTCAGCGAAGGTGCGCAGGCCAAGCGCAAATGGGTGCTCTACGCCGTCTCGATTCATGGCGGAGAGACGATTATGACAGATCTGTACGCACAGATTCAGAACTGGCCGAAAAATGGCCGCGGTGCGATGGCAGCAGAGGCGGTAAAAGCGCTCGCGTTAAATCCATCTCCCACGGCGCTTGTATTAGTAGACCAGATTTCCAGAAAATTTAAATATTATCAAGTAAAAAGCGCAGCAGAACAGGCACTGGATTACGCCGCAGAGCAACTTGGGATCACAAGGGATGAGATGGAGGACAGAATTGTGCCCAGCCTCGGCTTTGACGAGCAGATGGAGCGTATTTTTGACTATGGAAAGCGGCAGTTTAAAGTGGTTTTAACCCCAGCACTCTCCTTGGAAGTCTATGACGAAAAAGGGAAAAAATTAAAAAATATGCCAGCGCCCGGCAAAACAGATGATCCAGACAAGTCAAAAGAGGCAAATGATGCATGGAAATTCTTAAAAAAGCAGTTAAAAACAGTTATTACCAACCAGAAACTGCGCTTAGAGCAGGCGCTGAGCACAGAGCGGATCTGGAGTACAGTACAATGGAAAGAGTTGTATGTAAAGAATCCTGTCATGCGCCAATTCGCCACTGGATTGATCTGGGGTGTGTATGAGGACGGAACCCTTTCTATAACATTCCGCTATATGGAAGACGGCACTTTCAACACCGTGGACGAGGAAGAATATACATTGCCGGAAAGCGGCAGTATCGGTCTGGTACATCCTATTGAATTATCAGAAGAAGTCCTGTCATCATGGAAAGAGCAGTTGTCTGATTATGAGATTGACCAACCCATAGAACAGCTGGAACGCCCAGTTTTTCGTGTGACAGAGGAAGAAAAAGAGGAGATGGAATTAACCCGCTTTGCCGGAGTAGTCGTCAACTCCTTATCCCTGTCAGGGAAACTTCAGAACATGGGGTGGTACAAAGGAGAAGTCGGTGACGGCGGCGGTTTTGATACATACTATCGCTATGATTATGATAAGAATGCGGAACTGATTTTCTCAGGAGATTACATCGCCTGCTCTGATGCGGATGTGGATATCTATGAGGTGCATTTTGCACAGACGATCGCATCTGAGGTGTCAATTGAGGGGAACGTTACAGGAGAAGCACTAAGACTCGCTCCTTGCAAGCTGGGGGAGGTAGATCCGCGGTATTTCAGCGAGACAGTCCTACAGCTCACAAAGGCGACCGCCTCATCAACAGAGAGACGCCCTTATCCAGACTGCAAAAGACGGCGTTGGTATTGAGTTTTTTGGCGATCGAACTTAGTTTAGAGAATAATGTGGGCGCATTGACAGTGCGCATATCATATAAAGGCCTAAATGGTATTATGTGATATGTGCACTGTTTTTACATAGTTCTTTATTCAGTAGTTTGCATACAGGTACACCAAATACTTCTGAAAAATAGATCAATTCAAAGTCAGGGACAACTCTGTCACCTGTTTCGATCCTGCTGACTGCTTTTTGGTTTAAACTTAAGCCAGCCAGCTGAAGTCTGGCGGCCAGCTGTTCTTGTGATAAATCAGCTCGTTCTCTCAAATCTCGGATAATAGAACCCGAAATATTACATTTACCATTTGTATATTTATATAGTTTCATGCAGATACCTCCTAGTTCATTCCATGTATTATCCCAAAGATGGCTAACTTTATATTGACAGTAACATGAATTTAACGATATAATTATCCCAAAGATGACTAAACGGATACGGAGGAGGGAATTATAGAACAGATGAAAGTGGAGTATGCTGAAAAATTTTATAAAGTGAATGTTGATACTAAGTTTAATGTAAATGAAAGAAATCTGGAATTACTCTATATTGGTTTTGGAGTTGTCGCATTAGTTTATTATATGACAATGTATTATTGGGATAATCTAATAATATTTGAAACAGCGTATTATCGGTTAGAATGCCTGTTTCAAGGTAAAATAATGGATTTTCTATTCGACTGGTCTCCTATAGTACCATATGGTGTGTTCTGCCAAGTGTTATTCACCATATGGGTTATTCCTGTTAGGATTCTGAGTTTGATATTTCAAACTGCATTAATGGATAGTATGGGAGCATACTTATGGTACAAACTATTTATAGTTTTAATGTGGAGTTTTTGCGTAAAAGAGACACAGAAAATTGCAGAGACGTTGAAAATGGATGCGATCAGAGTAAAATGGCTGGGGTTGTTTTTGTCTTCTACTCTTCTGGTATTTTTACCCGTCTTTCATCTAGGGCAGGTAGATGTTGTATATCTGGTATTTATGCTGTGGGGAGTACGCAAATACATAGAGGGAAATTATAAAGAGTTTATACTTGCTTTTATGCTTGCGAATCCTGTTAAATAATTATCTGTTTTTGTATACATACCTTTGATTCTTTTGAGAGAGAAAAGAGTACTATACATTTTGCGGGATACACTTATTGGATTTGTTTTGATTCCTGTAGAGATTATCATCAAAAATATGACGAGCATATTGTGCTGGCTGGGAGTAATAGGTGTCAATCAGATCAGGAAACCATATACATTAGCGACAAGTCAGATTAGAGCTCTGGTAGTAAATGTATGGGGAGCAGGGCCTGATAATATGGGTGTGTCCATGGTGGTGATCGCATATGCGATCATAGGTATACTTGCATACCGCAGCTGTTATAATGATGCAAGAAGAGGGAAGTTGTCCACATGGTTCTGCTTTTCTAGTATTGCTGTTTTAGTCACTTTTGGGACAATGAAATGCTATTGGATCATTTTGATGGCGCCATTTATGATCCTGCTCTTATTTATGGACAAGCGTAATATCAAAATTAATTTTGTACTGGAAGCTTTCACACCGATAATGTTTATATGTGTTTATGTCATAACGCAGTCACAAGTGTATGGCGGGAGAATGACTTTTGTTTATTTATTGCTTTCCTTAAGTAAATATTTGATGAACCGCCGCGAAAGTCATAGTACAAATGATATGATTCATTATATCAAGGACACAATCCAATACCCAGGAGAATATGAGAATGTTATTCCGGCATTGGTAATCGTATGTATGATAACATTTATGATCATTAATTTTCCGCATAATATTTCTGAAGAACAGGAGGCTGCAATAGATGAGCAAAAAGTGTGGTGTCAGTGGGGATTTGTCAGAATTGGAATTCTTGTTTTGTGGTTTGTACTAAATTTATGGTGTTTGTTTAAATAATTATGAGCGCAGGTGTAATTGTTATAGTATGCGTATTAATTTTATTCTGGACTCTTTTGCTTTATTTTTTAATCGAGTCAATCTAATTTCTTTCAAATAATTTCAAATTTGCTTAGGAACTGCAGGAGAATAAGTGATGCAGATTGCGTAAGATATTTCTTCGAGAGTGCAGTACAAAAACGCAGGTGTAGCAGGCTACGGCGAGGCTTTTTTGCAATTGCTATAGCAAAATGATATCGGAGAAATAGACAAGTCAAGATATTTCACTTATTTTTCTACAGTTCCTTATTTAGTGTTATAAGAAAACGATATTTTAAAAATTAGTAAAAAAAGGGGTTGACAATGATATAAGTCTTATGTATAATAAAACATGCGTCAGGTGAGAAGGCGCACGATTCAAATATTGGTAGAGGATTTAATTCAGTACCGGGGAGAAGTACTCAAGAGGCTGAAGAGGCGCCCCTGCTAAGGGTGTAGGTCGGGTGACCGGCGCGAGGGTTCAAATCCCTTCTTCTCCGTTCATTTATTTTGTGATAAATGAGGTTATGGCAAAGAAGTCAATGACAGAAAGTCATAGAAAAAGTATCTTAGCTACATCGAGATTCTTTTTTTTCGCCTTAAAGAAAAGAGTAAAATAAATGTAAAAAGTATTGACACAATATGGAAAAAGTGTTAATATAAAATCCTACCGCGAAAAAACGGTAGACAAGCAGTTTCAATAAAATAAAAAAAGTTCTTGACAAAGACTTTGAATAGTGATAAGATATCAAAGTTGTATTAAACAAGAACAACAAAAAAGAACCTTGACAAATAAACAGTAATGCAACCCTGAAAATTCTAATGAGAATAC
>CAMWLV010000114.1 GCA_947175175.1 uncultured Lachnospiraceae bacterium | reverse complement strand
TCACCATATCGTATGCCAGCGGAAGTTGCGTTTTTAATATTTCCATCGCACGCTCATCCTTTTGCAGTTCCTCTAAGCGTGTATCCATAGTATAAAGCTTCCGGTAATCGCGATTCGGCTGGAAAGTTTTCTCAAAAACACCCGCTGCTAACGAGATCTCCTCTCCGTCTGTTCCCGGAAGAACTGCAACAGCAGTACAGCCAAACGGCACCTCGAAATGCACAGCCACCGTTCCATCCGGATTAATGCGCCAATTGGAAACATATTTTCCACTCACAGAATCATAGGCATAATTTACATACGAAAGCTTTGGATTCAGCTGCGGCACGAAGCGCACAGCACGGAAACCTGCCTCCGTCTCATTGATGCCCGCAATATGGCGGTACACATACTCCATAACAGAACCATACGCATAGTGATTGAGCGAGTTCATGCCCGTACCACTGATTGTACCGTCATCAAGCACCGAGTTCCAGCGCTCCCAGATTGTCGTTGCGCCGAGATTGACACAGTGCATCCAACCCGGAAATCCTTCCTGGAACAAGATGTAGTACGCCATATCCTCCATACCGTTTTCTGCCAGAACCTGGCACATCATCGGTGCCCCGACAAAACCGCCCTTAATTTTATAGCAATCTTTTTTCAGGCGCACCTTTAAGCCCTCCACAATACGCCCTTTATCCACGTAGACGCCAAATTTCAGGCTGATCAGATATGCTGTCTGTGTATCAACGGAAAGCCTGCCATTGAGTGAGAAATATTCTGCCAGAATCGCCTTGTAAATCTGCTCTGCCTTCTGACAGTACTGCTTCCGCTCCTCCTCTTTTCCCAAGATTCCAGCCGCCTTTGCAAGCTTGAGCACCGATGCATAATAGTATATAGAGGCCACAAAATAATCATCCGTTCCACCCTTCATACTCTGCGGTGTCACTCCGTCCTGCGCAAGCCAATCCCCAAAATGAAAGCCAAAATTCCACAAATGCTGCTCTCCATGATCCTTATCCTGTGCAATGATCCATTCAACCCAGTCCTTCATCATAGGATAATTTACCTCAAGTTCGTCCTTATCCCCATAATACTGATAGAGAGTCATTGGCAGAAAGGTTGCAACATCCCCCCACACGCTACTGCCTCCTGGCATACGGCAGTTATTGGGAATATAGTTCGCGATCTGTCCGTTATGCTTTCTCTGATCTACACGCAGATCATATAAATACTTCCGGTAAAAAGCTCTCGTATCCATCTGGAAACATGCGGTCGGCGCAAAAACCATCGCATCGCCTGTCCAGCCAAGGCGCTCATCACGCTGCGGACAGTCAGTCGGCATATCGAGGAAATTAGATCGCTGTCCCCATGCGGCATTGCTTGCAAGCTGATTCAACAGACTGCTCGAAGATTCAAAACTGCTCGTATCATCAAGATTCGAGTAAACTGCCATTCCTGTAAATGATGTTTTATCGATTTCTCCTGCCCATCCAGTCACCCGCACATATCGGAATCCATAAAAGGTAAAATGTGGGCGGACCTGCTCCTTCTCCCCATTTGAGATATAGACAAACTGCGCTTTTGCTGTCCTGTAATTGTCATTGTAAAAATTCCCCTGTTGCAGAATCTCACCAAAATCCAGCACGATTTTAGTCCCTTTCGGAAAATCTGCACAGAATTCCAGATAACCCGTGAAATTCTGTCCCATATCCAGCACAGTCTCGCCCGCAGGTGTATGAATCACTTCTTTTACTGTAAGCTGTTTCTTAACAACTACAGGAATACTGTAGCGCTCCCTGAGCTTCTTTTTGTCAGGGGTTTTCGCCTCCACCATATTTTCGTCCAGAACGACAACCTGCTTTGCACTGTTTTCTTTCCCCTCCCACAGCAGACGGTTATAGCACTCTCCGTCATAGATGTCACTCATCTCAATATCACTGCCGCAGTACAGCCAATTTTCGTCGGTCTTGATCACTGCCGAAGTTCCATCCGCATATCTTATATGAAGCTCTGCGATTACCCAGAAACGATTGCCATAAAACGCAATGTCCCCGATTTTCGTTCCATTCAAATACGCCTCGTACAGTCCAAGCCCTGTCACGTAAATGCGCGCGCACGATATCGGCTTTTCTGCCGCAAAATCATGGAAAAATACAGGATGATATGTATCCTTCTCATCCATCCCGATAAAATACGCCTCCCATGGCTCATCCATTTTTCCTGTTTCAAACCATGCTGTCTCACTCTGCACACTTTCGCCAGATTCATCAGTCACTTCAATATTATAGTAATACCTTGTACGCGGCTGCAGTTCAAGATCAAGCCGTTCCCCGATACTCTTTAATTCCCTTCCTTCTTTTTCTGCTATGATATTTTCACATTTTTCGTCCAATGCAATCCTTATCTTCACATTTGACTGGCGGCTGCCTGTGGCATCTGCTACCTTCCATGAACACTTTACACAGGAAAATGAAAACCCCATTGGGTTCTTGATTCCGTTGATTCTTGTATCTGTTATTCTCATAGCCTCTCCTCCATTCTGCGATACGGCTTCACTGTTTCTTCTTCCTCTTCTCCTCATACATATATCTGTCTGCCTGCTCGATGAGTTTATTCAGAGACCCCCTGCCTGTTCTCTTTTTTTTTCATTATAATTGATGTGGCAGGTAAACGCAAACAGATTGCAGTCTGTTTCTTTTGCCGCGTCAATCAAATCAGCACTGCAATCTGCCTGATCACATTATTACCTTCTTACGTATTAAAATACCATCTCTATTTGAACAAAAAGGCTGCAATCTTCTCCATATCCTCTGGCTCATGTGCAACAATCTCCAGATTGGGGATCTCCGTCATCCTATTTTTCCCTCAGTTTTTTCATGGATTTTTTTCCCGTTTGTTGCAATCACTTCACCATACCAGTATGCGGAATCCTTTAATGTGCGCTTCTGCGTCTGATAATCAATATGGATCAGACCGAACCGAATATCATATCCATGGCACCACTCAAAATTATCTGTGATCGACCAGACCTGATAGCCGATCACGGGAATCCCTTCATCAACTGCCCGCTCAAGTTCAAGTAAATAGCGGTTTATAAAGTCAATCCTATGATGATCATGTACCCGCCCATCCAGGGCAACCCAGTCCATGCCCGCCATGCCGTTCTCTGTGACCAGAATGGGTTTGTGATAACGCTCATACAAAAACTTGGGTGCATAATATAGCACTTCCGGCGTAACGCTCCATCCTATGCCTGTTTTCGGACTTCCCTGATAGGCATAAGTATTGTAGCAGCCTTCCTTGACTGGATACTCTACCGTTCCTTCATAAGCGTTAAATCCATAGAAATCCAAAGGCTGTGCGATCTCTTTCCATTCTTCATCGGAAAACTTCGGCAGCAAGTCACCAAATACTTCCTCGGAGCCTTCCGGAAAATGCCCCAGATAAACAGGATCACCCCACCACGCATTACCAAAAAGGAACATATCCTCAGACACAGCAAAAGACTTTGCCCTCGCCTGTTCTACGGCATCCGCATCCCTGCTTTCCGGAAGCCACACATTCCCCGTAGGTGCCATGCCAATATTTACCTGCTGCTTTATGCAGCTGCGGAGAACCGAAACAGCTTTCCCATGTGCACGAAAAATATTTGCTGATATCTCCATCATTGTCTTTAGATCATTTGTCTCAAATGGTGCCATCGCTCCAATGGAAAGTCCAAGTCCTGCAAACATCTGGAATTCATTGAATGTCATCCAGTATTTCACCCTGTCGCCAAGACACCCGGCGACCACGCCCACATACTCCTGGAACCATTTCGGACTGTCTGGGTTCTTCCAGCCGCCTTTCTCATACAATGCCATAGGAAGGTTCCAGTGATACAATGTAACCAGCGGCTCTATTCCCGCTGCCAGCAGTTCATCTACAAGGTCAGAATAAAACTGCAGTCCTTTTTCATTTACTGCACCAGTTCCTTTCGGCAGCACGCGCGGCCAGCTGATAGAAAAACGATAACTCTTTAACCCGATTTTTTTCATCAAGGCAACATCTTCTTTGTAGCGGTGATAATGGTCACAGGCAATTTTAGCGTTTTCGTTATATTTAATATGTCCTGGCTGGTCCTCAAAATAATCCCATATTCCAATGCCCTTTCCATCCTCATTAAAAGCGCCTTCCACCTGATGTGCTGCCGAAGCAGCCCCCCACATAAAATCTTTTCCAAATCCCATAATAATTTCCTCACTCAATGTTATTTTTATTTACAAATGAAAGCGACTTCATATCCAGCGTTCCTTCCCCTTCAAACAACAGGAAAAGCGAATGCACTCCATCCGGTATACTGCCTTCAAGTTCTACCATCCTCCAGTTTTCCGTCTTAACTGACAGCGCTTTTTCCACGAAATACTCCTTTCCGTCCTCATTCGCCGCCACTTTCACCCTTCCAGTAAAATGCCCACGAAGTTCCAACGCGATTCCGCAGACCCCAGTACACTCAAAGTATTTATACCCAAGCACCGTATGGTTGTGAATATCTGTCAAAAACTGTACATTATGTTTCTGCACCATCCTCGTCTGCATCTGCATGGAAGAATCCTGGTAATCAATGTGATCCATTGTTTCCGGACAGGTCATATGACAGGCGATCGCCGCCGGATAGCTACCGGAAGCAGGAAGCGCCCCACCGTTCAGCCCACAGCTTGTGATCTCCACCTGCGGAATACTGCCATCGGGCAGTATTTGTATCTTTTCCGCGCAATCCTGCCTTGAGAATTCCGTCCCATGTGTCTGACGGTGATAAAAGATATAGTAATCCTCCCCTGCCTTCACAATGCCGCCATGGTTATTTCCAAGCGTATTCACTGGTTTTGTCCTTCCGTGATATCCAATATCACCATTTGAAACAATGACTCCCCCATATACATACCCTTCCATTGGTCTTTCGCTGACCGCATAGCAGAGCTCATGGCTCTTATGGCTTGAATAGACAAAATAGTATCTGCCGTTTATCTTACGGATAGAAGGCGCCTCAAAAAATCCATGTCCTTCAAAACCGGTCCCCTGCGTATGGTGTCCGCCCGGAACGCAGACCTGCGGAATCCCTTTCATTGTCAGCATATCCTGCTCCAATTCGACTACCATTCCGTTTTCACCCATTTTTGCATTCAACATGCCCTTGATTTTTTTCCGCTCATCCTCCGGCATAGCCTGCAGATCAGCCTCACTGAATTTCGGCAACAACATTTCTTTCTCGCATGCCGGCGCAAATCCATAATAAAGGTATACCCTATTGTCATCATCTGTCAGGACTGCCGGGTCAAACGGCATCATATCTCCCTGCACGCCTTCGCCTTCCAATACCTCTTTTGGATATTGAACATGACCGTAAAATTCAAATGGACCTGCTGGTGAATCACTGACGGCAACACCGATTTCAGGATAGAAGTTAAAGCAGTAATACAGATAATACCGCCCATCCGGACCTTTTGTCACATCCGGCGCCCAGAGCTGCATCTCATCATCCTGATTGGAAGGATCCTGGTCCCTCCTGTAGATCACGCCCTCATAGCGCCAATTTCGCAGATCATCTAACGGCGCGGACCAAGTAACATAATGTCCTTCGCAGTATTTTGTTCCAAACGCAGCATCATGGGAACCATAAATATAAACTCTGCCATCAAAAACATGCGGTTCACCATCTGCAACATATTCATATAATGGTAAAAAAGGATTAAAAACCTGTTCCATGAGCATATTCCTCCTAATACGCCAGATATTCCTTCCCACAGAATGGATCCACCGGATTTTTCCCTGTAAATGCACTCTTGCCCGTTATCTTCTCCACCACAGTATCAATCATCAGGTCATGGTTGGAGTACGCATTGATATAAGTCTTTACCATTGGCACATCAAGCAGATGATATGGATTCTGCAGGGAGATAAATAATGTCGGAACCACCTCGACAAACCATGGAATATTATTGCCAGCTCCATATGGTGCATGCCAGTTCAAGCGGTTTGTCGTCTTATTAGAGGCATTCTCTACATTCCCAATATATATGACAAGATCATACTTGCTGCGAAACTCCGTCACAGTCTCAAAACGCATGGGCTTGGAGAAATCAAAGACTTCCTCCTCATAGCGGATCATCTCAAAACCTTCCCGCTCCATATCCTCGATAAAACGTTTCGCAACCCGCTCCTCTGAAGGACACTTTCCCATAATTTCAAAGAGCACTCTCTTATGCTTCTGCGGTGTGATCGGCAAAAGTTTCTGAGTATCTTTCACGAGTGTCACTGCCTTTTCTGCACATTCCTTTGCCCATTCGTTGTGCTGTTCACAGCCTATGATACCGAGATTCTCACGCTTTGGTGCCAGTGTCCCATCTGCGCGTTTTGTATGTAATTTCAATGCCGCCTTCGCTGCAAGGATTCTGGTCACCGCCTTATCAAGCCGCTCTTTCGAGAGAATCTCTTCCTCATATCCTTTCTTCATAAAGTCCAGATCTTCCTGATAGTCCTTATTGAACAGGATCATGTCACAGCCGGCCTCAATACAATACGGAACAGACTTCTCGCGATCCATCGCACACAGAAAGCCAACCATCGGCGTCGCATCTGTTATGATCATTCCATTAAATCCAAGTTGTTCCCTCAAAAGATTTTTCAAGAGTTCCGGTGACAATGACGCGGGCATTAGCTTGTCAGGGTGACCGGGATTAAACTTTTTCTGGTATGCAGGCATCGCAATATGTCCCACCATGACTGTCAGGGCATCCGCTTCGATCAATGTTTTATAAACATCACCATAGGTCGCGTCCCACTCCTCACAGGAGAGCGTATTGACGCTGGTCAGAATATGCTGGTCCACCTCGTCCACACCATCCCCCGGAAAATGTTTGATGGAAACTGCAGAGCCACATTCCTTGGCACCACGCATATACGCCAGACCGCACGCTTTCACCATCTCCTTGTCCGAACCATATGTCCGCACATTGGTAATCGGGTTATGATAATTACTGTCAATGTCCACCACCGGCGCAAATGCATAGTTACATCCTACTGCCTGCGCCTCGCTGCATGCGATCTTTCCCAGGCGGTATGCCTGTTCGGGATCTCCTGTTGCCGCTACCTGCATCTGCTTTCCAAATGCAGTCCCCTCTTCGACAATACCGTCACCGCCCGCCTCGAGATTCGCTGCAAGAAACAATGGCACCTTCGCGTGCTCCTGCAGATACGTGTACGCGGAGAACAGCTCCTCCGTCTTCCCGGTACGAAACATCACTCCTCCTGGATTCCGATTCAGAATTTCATATTGCAAATATTGTTCGTTCGGAGAATATCCGATCGGGAAAAATAATTGTCCCAGCTTTTCCTCCAGGGTCAGAGACGCTTTGGTATCCTCAACCCAACGGATATCCTCGTCTGATAAATAAAATGGTTTTGCTTTTAAATCCAGCATAGGCTCCCTCCTTTAATATATATCTCACTACACTTTTCTGATACGCACTGCCATCCACTCACGCGCCGGTAGTTTTACTTCCGTCGTTCCGCTGTGTACTCCGGCATCCTCAATCGTCATATTCCATGTATCAATAACTTCCATATGGAATTTTTCATCCTCTGGGAAATTAAATCTGCGGAATGCAGGTCTGTTAAAACCATAATAATGCAGTTCATAATCCGTCCATGTGATATTATCCCATGTCACGGTTTTTTCTGCATATTCTGGGATCGCAACCACCTCATCTAAAGCTCCATCGACTGCTTTCAGATAGCCTCCTGGTGTCTCATCCCAGATCTTTTTCAGAAATGCGATGCGCGGCTCGCTCTCCCCATGAAGAACACCTCCATGCGACCACCAGAGAATATCCTGCGGATGGACAAAAGTCTCACCGTGTCCCGCACATCCGCCACGCAGTGTTGCTTCCCAGAACCTCCGCACCAGCTCCTGACCTGAAATATTTCCCCAACTCTGATCAATATTTCCCTCATATGCGATCTCGTCCCAGACAACCGGTTTCTGGTATTTTTGAATATATTGGTCTGTCAGCTCTGCATGTTTATAGGTATCATTTTTCTGCATACTGCAGTGGGTGATCCATTCTTTTGTATAATCATAAAATGCAATGCAGTTATGTATGGAACAGAGATGCCCATATACGTCCTGCTCCCGCACAAGCCTGCCGTATGCATCCCATTCGTCCTCTGTGATCTGCGGAAGAAGATCATATTCGTTTGCCATCGACCACCACACATTTCTGTATGCGCCATAACGCGCTGTCATATATTTTAAATACAACTCATTACACTCCCGCTTCATGGTCGAAAAACCCCATTTGTCATAAGGATGGAACAGAATAATGTCCGCCTCGATTCCCATCTCCATCAGCTGTTCTACACGCTGGTCAAGAAGACGGAAATATGCAGGATTAAAAGTATAGCAGTCAAAATCCGTAATGTCCTCCGGCTCTTTTTTCCTGGGAATGTTCAAAGTTATCTTCCTCGCCGCCTTCTCCTTATCCTGACCTTTTTCCTCTCCCCACTGATAAGGGTAACGCTGGGGCTCTGTCTCATTATAGGCATAATACTTTGGAAACACGCAGAAACGCAGCTTATTAAAACAGCTTTTCTTCAAGGTTTCCAGCGTCTGTTGCTGCAGTCCTTCATTCTGGTGTGTCCATGCATAGCATGTTGTCCCAACACTGTGATAAGGAGTCCCGTCTGCATATACCAGCCAGTGACCATCTCGTACCCTTACTGGTCCGTGATTTTCCGTCCTGTTTGCCGTCACTGTAAATTCTCCGCACTCACCCGCATCGGCAAAACTGCCTAGCACCTGATACGAATAGATACCTTCATAAGATGGCATAAAACGCACCTTGTACACACCATCGCCATCATAAAATCCATTTACTTCTGCTTTCTCCTTTTCTCCAGAAATCACTGCTTTGATCTGATAATCTATGTATGGGTTTCCATCCTTCTTCCCCTGAAAGGTAAGCTCCAGCATCCCCCATTTTTCAACCTGCATTCCGCTTTGTACCTCCTGATCTAATTCTATTATTATGCCGATTTGGCTGATTTTTTTCTCTTTTCCATAAATGCCTGTATCTTATCGGTCTGTGCAGAAAATGCATAGAAGCCAAGCACGAATATTCCCATGATGATTTGCTGCCATCCTCCAGCCTCGAGATTCAGGCAGTTGAGTCCGTAATTCATGATCTCCATTCCAACTGCCGCAATTGCGATTCCTACGACATCGCAGCTTGCCAGACCAATAAATGTTCCCATGAATACTGGTACGATATAGGAGAACATGATCCCTGATGTCGCAAGCCCTGACTGCGGCGACACTTCATGTTGTGACACATACACGATTGCCGCTAATCCAATAATGATTCCTGTATAAATATAAGTGACAAATACATTTTTCTTCTCATCGATTCCGATGTTCACACCTGCGCGCTGGTTATTGGAAAGCACCTTTCCTTTCCTGCCCGCCGAAGTAAAGTATGTAAATATCACGAATGCCGCTACTGCGAGCGCTGTCGGAAGCAGCACTCCCGGAATCCTTCCAAAAACAGATGTATGCGGCTGTGAGTAAAAGATACGGATGCCCTGTCCGCCAAATACGAGATACGTCAGCGATTCATACAAAAGCGTCATGCCGATCGTACAGATAATGATCGGAAGCCTTCCGACGATATAGACTACTGCTGTCAGGCAGCTTAACACAATACCCACTGCAACTGCTGTGAGCAATGCCAGCACTGGATTGTTTGTTATAATTCCCACATTTCCCGCAATAATAGCTGCCAGTATCATGGATGCGCCTCCCGAGAAGTCAAACCTGCCGTTTTTCAACTGCAGCCAGATTGCAAGCGCCACGCAGACCGTCATGCAGGAATTGATGATAACCTGTTTCACCAGATCCACGCTTAAAAATATTAATTTTCCATTTACGTAACATTTATCGTTGCTCGCAGTAATGATAAGCATCACCACAAACATCAATACCGGAAAAATTGCCGATAAGATTATTTTTTTCATGATATTTCTTGAATTATCCATCTTCTACCCCCGTGATACTGCCCTGCGGCAACATTCATATAATTGAAGAATGCCTGTTTTTCAAGGCACTCTTCATCATTTATGAGTCTCTATATTATTTGATACTGTCAATCGTCATTGTTGATAAGATCGCCTTAAGGTCTGCATAAGTTGCATCAGGATTGCCATAAGCCGTCATATTGAGAACATCCTGCGGCGTGTACATTGCTTTTGAGTCATCTTTTGTAAAGAAACAGCTGTTCTTGAATTTTGCCATATCTTCATCACTGTTTATAACATACTGTGCACTGCTGACACGCTCCGCCTCTGCTGGCTGGTCAGAGAATGCCACACCGTTGATCTTGTTCAGAAGCAGTACAAGGGGATATGTGATAGACTCAGGTGCTGTCACCATATTCTGTTGATAGGTTCCATTCCCTGTTGTTCCAAAGTTCGCATCCTCACCACCATCGTATCCAGTTGTAAAGAGCTTCAGACTGCTGTCCACACCCGCTTGAACCATGGTCGGATACACAAAAGCACTTCCTGCTGCAAACGAGATAATTGCCTGTGAATCAGCATGCTTTGCAAAATATGTCGTGTCGATTGGCGCAAACGCGAGCACATCACTTTCCTCATCAAGCGGGTCCACTGTAATCTGTGTCTCGGCAGTTTTGTTGTATTCCTCAACTGCAGCTACAAATTGTCCCGCACCAGTCATCTGTGCCGGGAATGCCCACACTGGGAATATTGCCATGGATACATGCGTGATCGGCGCGTCCGCATTGCGCTCATTGTACTCGATCAGGCTGTCCAGCATTGTATTTCCGATCGTGACATCATCAGGATTCTGTCCGTCTGTCGCTGTCCCTACAAAATAATCACTCTTAAATACCTGGTCATACGCTGTATTGAAAGAAGTATCATAATCGCACAGATATCCTCCAAGGTATACGCCCGCTGCTTCGCACTCCTGAATAATGGAAGTCATACCAAGATCCATTGTACAGATGATGCCATCCACATTCGAAGAAATCAGTTCCTGAATCTTTGTCAGGTTTGCCGCCTCATCTGTCTGTGTCAGAACTGTGTAAGTAAACTTTACGTTCAATGTATCTGAAAGTGACTCCAGATATGCTTTGGTAGAATCCACTGCAAGACCTGTGTCCTGATAGAATGCAACACCGATCGTACAATTCTTCCCTTTCACGGCAGGCGCACTCCCTGTGTCTGCGGAATTATTGGACGTAGTATTGGAATCCGCAGGCGTAGTACCGCCGTTTGCAGCATTCCCGCCGCCACACCCAGCCATCGAAACTGCCATTGCACCCGCAAGTATGACTGCTGAAACCTTTTTTGAAATTTTTTTGAATAAGCCCTTTTTCATTTTCATTCCTCCTAGTTTTCTAAAAAATCTATGTTTTTCTGTGTGTTATCACAGCAAAAACCTACCTTGGCAATACTGCGTCTTTCTTCCGGCAAGTCACCATGATAATGGCGATAAAGATAATTGCCTTTACGAAATTGATCATATTCAGATCCACGCCCATTGTCGTCAGATCGTTTGTGAGAAGAACATAGGTAAACGTTCCGACAAGCGCGCTGCTGACCTTTGACTTCATCCCGCCGGACAGCGGCATACCGCCCAAGATCAGACAGATCATGATATCCATCGCATAGCCGCTTCCTGTTCTCGTCAGCATAATAAATGAACCAACTGCCACACATACACCGAATGCCATGTACGCGATTACCTTCCACTTGGTCGTGTTGATTCCGCACTGTGCTGTCGTCACCTCGTTTGCACCAATCCCCCTCGTATACTTTCCGAGTTTCGTATACTTAAAGAAGTATGTGACACAAACTGCCACAATGATAATTGCACCTACCAGCATCACATTGTACAGATTACGGTCTGTTGGTTTGATTGTCGCCTGGATAGAAATCGAGTTTGTTCCCGTACTTTCCATTAAGAGAAGCTGAGCACCGGTAAAGAAAAACATCAAAAATAGTGATGTCACGATTGACGGAAGCTTTAGCCATACAGCAACCGCGCCATTGAATGCCCCACAGAGCAATGCAAGTGCTAAGATTACGACAAATCCTACGATCACTCCGAGTGCCGATCCACCCATTGCGTTTGTGATCATGATCATCAGTATTGCATAGACACCGACCTGCTGTCCTACACTCACATCCATATATCCCATCGAGTAGACAAATACCGCACCAAGTGCGATGATCGAATACGCCGCAGCCGCCTGCAGCACTGTCGCCATATTGTAAGACAAACGACTTCCGCTGAATATGAGAAACAATATGAATGTAACGATCAGTCCCACATACGCCGCAATATCATAAATATGCAGCTTTAAAAATTCTGCTGGTGTTGTTTTTTCCTTTTCGCTCATCACACACACCTCCTAAATCATGTATTCTATCATATCTGTTTCTGATAGTTCTTTGCTTCTCATAAACTCCTTTGTCACTGCAAAATCCTTCATGATAATGATCTTGTCCGCCATGCCGATCAACTCCGCCATCTCCTCACTGATCAGAAGAATGGATTTTCCCTGCTTCTTCATATCCGCAATCAATCCGTACATAAACTGTTTCACGCCGATATCCACACCCCTTGTAGGACAGTCCATAATGATGACATCCGAACCCTTTGCTGTCCACTTGGCAAACGACACTTTCTGTTTGTTTCCGCCGCTTAAGGTGTTTACCCACTGTTTTCCGTCACCGCACTTGATACGGAACGATTCGATCTCTCCATCTGCCATCTGTTTTTCCTTTTTCGGGCTGATGAATGTCGCATGGGAAAGCTCTGATTCGGACGGAAGTACGATATTGTCCTGAATGGAACCTTCCAGAATCAGCGCTTCTGTATCACGGTTCTTAGACACATAACCAATCCCTGACTGAATCGCCTCAAAGCATCCTTTAATCTTCTCACCGTTCCGCTCCACACTGCCGCTTTCTAATTTCTCTAACCCGAACGCAATCCGTCCAATCTCATGCATTCCGCAGCCGCTCAGCCCGCCAAAACCGATAATCTCACCCTCATGGAGTTTCAACGAAAAATTCTTTATCTCACCCAGACTCACATTTTTTAGTTCGAGTGCGACTTTATCCCCATGGGAACTGTCATAATCTTCTCTATAATATGCGTCGCCGATCTCACGTCCTACCATCATGAAACGAATCACCTGTTCGGCATTCGGCTTATCCATCTCACTCCTGTCCAGATGTCCGATAATCTCACCATCACGAAGCACTGTCAAGTCCGTGCACTGCTCCAATATCTCGTCCATATCATGTGAGATAAATATGACAGATTTGTTGTTATCTTTTAGTTTATGTATCAGCTTATATAAAAGCTGTCTGCCTTCCAAAGACAATGCCGTCGTGGTCTCATCTACCACAAAGATCTCTGTATCATCTGAAACACAGCGCACAATCTCTATCAATTTACGGTCTTCAAATCCATATTTGTTAATACTGTCTTCCGCTTTAATATGGGAAATTCCAAAAGAATCCAAAATTTCCTGTGCTGCCGTATTGAGTTTTTTCATGTTTACGATGCCAAATTTAGAAAATTCATCAAACCGTCCTGCAAAAATATTTTCTGCTACTGTACAGTTTGGAATCGTGTTCGCCTCCTGGAGTACCATACTGATGCCGGCTTTCTGCGCCTCCACCATGCTGCCCGGATTCCATGACGCTCCCTTGTAGAATACCTCTCCGCTTGTAGCCTTCTGCATACCAGAAATAATGGAAGTGATCGTCGACTTTCCGCTGCCGTTTTCTCCTATCAGTCCACGAATCTGTCCCCTGTAAAAAGAGACATCAACATTGCGGAGCGCTTTGGTCGGACCAAAGTTCTTGCACATATTTTTTACTTCTATCACTAACTCATGTTGTGTTGTCTCTGCCATCTCTGCACTCATCTCCTTTTCTCGATATCTACTGTGCACACAGTATTTTTGTTACTATAAATATATTATATTGTTTCTGACTGTTCCCACCAAGTTTATTACTTTATGTTTTAGGGTACAATTTTTAATAAGTTTCTAAATGATATACCAATTTCTACCAATTAAAAAATTGCATAGATTAAGAATTGTAC
>CAMWLV010000113.1 GCA_947175175.1 uncultured Lachnospiraceae bacterium | reverse complement strand
TATAAAGTTCCTCCTCTTTTTGATGCCTGATAAGCCACTATTTCCTGTTTTTTCAGCTTTGAAGACCAGTATGGTGCAATATGGCAATGCCCAGATCCACAAACCGGATCTTCTATGACTTCCAGTTTAGGAGCAAAACTGCGGGAAACGCAATCTTCTTCTTTTCCAGGCGCAGTGATATGTAACAGAAGTCCGTCAAGTTTTTTAACCTTATCGATATCTGGCATTGCATTTCTGATAATCTCCTCGTCATCAAAAACACATAGCAAATCTCTTCCCATATATGCTTCTTTCGGTGTCGCGCCAATTGCCTGCTCCATCTCAACCGTAATATCAGCCTTTTTCAAATCATAAGCAGGAAATTCCATTTCAATAAGTTCCCCCTTTTTACAGACCAAAAGATCTCCACTGAGAGTAGTAAAAACCACCTGCGTTTCGCCCTTACTATAATAATTCAAAAGAACATAAGCAGAAGCCAGTGTTGCATGTCCGCAAAGGTCAATCTCTCCACCCGGGGTAAACCATCGTAAGTGATATTTATCCGCTTCTTTTACAATAAAGGCTGTTTCGGAAAAATTATTCTCTTTCGTAATATTCATCATGACATCTTCGGGCAGCCATTTATCCAGAACACAGATTGCTGCCTGATTGCCATGAAAAATATCTTTTGCAAATGCATCAACGATATACTGTTTTATCATTACTCCATTTTCCTCTCATTCTTATTCTTTATCTGGTGCATGACCAACATGGGCAAGCCATTTGCAATCGGTCATTTCCATATGTGTGAAAGTTGCCTTAAAAGAAGAATACTTCGGGCTACATGCATAAATGCCAAACTGAATCTCGTTATTTGCTTTCCACATATGACAGACTCTCATCTAGGAATAATCCCGCTAAATTTGACAATTCCATATAAATCTGCTAAGATATATTTACATAAAGGTACTGCCGATAGACGGCTAGTCCGATTTCATATTAGCAAAAATGGCCGCTAAAGTTTGTCAGACTGTTGGGCGGCTATTTTTGTGGTTTATTATTATCCTTGCTTCCTATCGCATATCCGAGTCCGAAGGCTGTCAGGCATAAGCTGATGACCGCTATCAGACCTTCCATTGTCAACATTGGCAAAGCCCTCCTTTCCCAGATTCCTGCACGCAGGTTTCTATGTAATCGGAGGGTCACAGTCCCTCCGCTGAAGGACTAGCCGCCTACCGTTATGGCAGCACCCATGTGAATATTTTATCAGAAAATGTTGGACGCTACAAGGGATATTCCGGCTTTTTCTTTTCCCCTTTTCCGCTTGCTAATTTTCCGGTTCAGAGGTAATATCGGACACCACGGAAGGAGGGATTAGATGGAAAAGGAATCTGCGCTGTACCAACTCATGGGTGTCCGCATGAATGGCGTTATGAACGGCATCACAAACAGTGACGGGGAATATCAGGAGATCATCCGGAAGTCTGACGTATACTCTGGCAGGCTGGAAGAGATGGAACTGCCGGAAGAAGTCCGGCTGCTGATCGACCGCTATGTCAGTGAGCAGAACGCACTCGGCTCCCGGTATGGGATGCTCGCCTACCTGCTTGGATTTTCCGACTGTAAGGAGATGCTTTTGGGAAACTGCCTGCCAGCGGGAACAAAAGAAATGGTCTCAGAAGCGTAACTGCAAAGTGCCGGACAGGACGGAAAGGCTGCCACACAGCCCTTCCGCCCTGTCTCTTTCGTTTTTAAATATAAATCCTCGCCTCCAACTCCGCATACTTGTTGGATTTTGACCACTGCGGGTGTGCTTTGAACCACTCCCTCTCGTCATCCGGAGTTACCGTTATTTTCTTAAAATAAACAGGGGAACCGGCATCATCCAGTTCCCCGCGGGTATCGGTGTCAAGGTTCAGCAGCCACTCGAAGTGGTCTTCGTAAACCCTCACCCCGGATACATATTTATCAATATCGCTTTCCGTAAACTCCCCATCCTCCGGCATGGAGAACTGCCCCATGAGCCTTTGCAGGTCTTCCAGCTTGCCGCTGACATCCTCGTCCGTGGCTGGCTTCATGTCCCCGTACTGCATCATTTGCTGTTCCAGTTCCGCAATCCGCTTCTCAACCTCCTGCTGCTTGCGGCAGAATACCTCCTTTGGTATTTCATTGTTCATCCGCATGTCAAGGAGCGTTTCATAGCGCCCCCGTTCTTTTTTCAGGCATTCCTCTACGATGGATTTATCCCGCAGCACTTCTGCCTGCTCCACCCCTGCGGCACCGCCGCCAAGCACTGCCGCCGCGCTCCTGACCGTCCCCTCCGGGTCGTCAAAGATGGCATGGAGGACTTTCTGCGCCATCGTGTTCATTTTCCAGTCCTGCACCAGCGGCACCGGGCAGACGCCCTCGATGCTTAAGCCGTTCTTAAGCCTTGCCGCGACCGTCCCCGTCTGGGTCTGGCCGTAGCACTTATAGGTTTTTAAGAATCGTCCTGTACACATAGTCAAGGGTTGTGTCGCTTGCCGGTTTTACTTTCCCCACATACCGCGGTCTTGCCTTCGGCTTTCTGCCGCCTTCTGTAAAATGCCCCCTGTCTGCCTGGCATTCCCCGTAAATATACTGGTTGTTTTTCTCCGAAATGAAACGGTATATCTTTCCGTCTTTTCCTGCCACGTCAGAATGGCCGAAGCCGTCCCTGCAGGCCCTCTTGCATGACAGAAGATACCCGTCCCCATCCCTTCTGGGGAACCAGCTGCACCAGTCCGTCCCGCCGCATATTAGGCATGGTTCGGATCTGGTAACATTTTTAAATATTCCCGATGCCATGTGACACCTCCATTCTTAAAATTATTTCAAAACAAATGCCTTTCCTTCGTACTTGGCTGCCCTGTTTTACGGCAAAAAAATAGCACCACCGTATGATACGGTAATGCCTACGGGTGCAGACGAGCCTCAATACATAATTAAAAAATAAATACAGGTACTATAATATATGAAAAACTATATGATTGTCAATATGCTGTGACATTTCACTTGTGATTTTTCTATAATTGCCTTAATGTTGTACAATGTTATGTACTTAACATATTAATAGTCTAATGCCAAAATACCACAAAAACAGAAAAACAATCTGAATAATCAGTTATTTCCCTGCCTGATGACTGCTATATAAAATTCTCATTCTGTCCTACACCGTCTGAAGCCCTGCAAGCTGCTCTACTTCTGCCACGCTCAGCTCTGAACATTCTGCAATTTCCTCAATTGTCAGTTTTCCCATTTTCAACATCCTTAATGCTGTTTTCCTTTTCGTTTCATTAATTCCCTGATTTTTTCCCTGATTCAAAATAGTTCTTGCCTCTGTTTCAATCAATGCGCCACTCATCATATCACCTATGCCTTTCTGCACATTTTTATATCTCTGTGCGATTTCTTGAACCACATCATTAGAAAGTTCTATGATTGTCCTTTTGTCAAATGCCCCAATTACTCCCTGTTCTTCGAGTACGTCAAGCCTTTCCAAGATAATCTGATATTCTGCTTTTAATTCTGTCAGCTTCAGCTCGTTATTATTATACTCTGAAAAATTTTTCTCATGTGAGAATATATAAAATGGAATCAGCATCAACAAATTCTTTTCAAAAATATCATCTAGTGAATAAGTCTGCACTTTCATAATCGGCACATCATACTGCACCGTTCCTCCCGGCGTTACTATCACATATTTCATCTTATCTGGTGTCTTTTTGTAAGTACGAAGATACAAAACCGCTGTATTGGGGAAGGTCACTGTCAGGGTTTCTTCCGTAACCTCGCCCTCATCAAGCGCTATTTGAGCGTCATACTCAAAAAGTCTTATCGTAATTCTCCCATCTGGATAGCTACTCTCACATTCGATATGGTATTTTTTCTGTATCTTTCCTAAAACTGTAAAGTTTGTATCTGTTATACGCTCTTTATCCGCTTCGTCCTGCTGGTCTATAAAATGCTCATTAGGGAAAAATCGAATTTCTTCCTCTCCTGTATACGTTTCTCCAAATATTTCATTGATTACAGGGATAATAAGCTTTCGGCAGTCATTTAAAATTGTTCGAAATGCTCCATCATATATATTTGCCATGCGTTATTCCTTTCTAAGTATGTAACTTCATCATATCATTTTTTTACTGCTAATTCAAGAACTGCGCAGGAATTTCGCGGGCAGGTATCAGAAAATTATCTTCTTAAATTCCGACACCAGCTCTTTACCATTCTGCGTAAATGTCGTGATATTGTCAAAAGCATCCGCGTCACTTCGGATTAAATAGGTGTCCTTTGTCATGCATATGACGGCTTTCTCTATGGTCTTGCAGTCCATAAGATAACTGTACAGCTCCCTTTCATGGGCATCATCTTCGCAGATCATCAAAAACCACGGCTTTTTGATCCTTTTCTGCCTGAAATGCTCCTGCGTTGCCTGGATTTTTGAGGCGCATTCCGCATTACTGCCCTCCATCTTTCTTACAGGTATCACACACACATTGACAAGCCCTTCCGGATATTTATCCGAAAGGATCACCAGTCTGCCCTCTATCACTGCCCTTCCTGCACAATATGAAAAATAATACTTTATATCATACGAAAGGCTGCTTACATAAAACGAGTTGAAAGCAGCCCTGTTTAATATATCTGCTATGCCTTCCCTACTGTCCATACTGAGCAGCATCCCGCTACTACCACTGATTGCCCCATCTTCTTTAGTGCCTGCATAAATATCCCTGCCTCCCTTAGTAAGCGAATATATGCTGCATGTCCTGTAACTGCATGGAACATCTGACGGATAAAAACATACTGAAATAACAATACCGTAATCGCAGAGCTGCTTCAGTTTCTTTGCAAGGTCTGTATTTTTGTCCTTTTCTGACAGTTGGCCGTGTTCCATGTAATGCGCAATGTGGCTCTTGGAAGCAAATTCCATACACCCAAGTGCCTTTATGATACCCATATGGCTTTCATCGAGCTTATTCTTTTCCATGAGCGCTACTACTTCTTTTTCGCTTATCCCTGTCTTTTTGTTATGGCACTCCTTTATGAAATTTTCCCTGTATGCAAAACAGGAGCATTTCTGCATATTACCACCCCCTTAGTCATCAGTCATCCCAAACCCGTCAATTGACAGGTCGAAACAGCCCGTATCCGCATCAGAGTCAAACAGGCTGCTATGGCAGAGCTGCTGCTCCCTGTCCTGCTCATATGCCTCAAACTGCCTGTTCTGTTCCTCTTCCTTCATAAGCTTTTCATAATACCTCTGCAACAATTCCTCATTTTCATCTGCATCCTCCTCCGTGTTATCCACCGAAAACAGCTCCGTCAGGTCGCCCGGCTCTACAGGCTGACTCATTTCCTGCCCCCCTGCCTCATCGGGTGCAGTACAATTTTGTACATTCTGATCAGATAAATATTCTGCAGCATTTTCATCAGGAGCATCCATATCCAGTGCACACTCATCACCTCTGTCATTTGCTGTTTCATCCTGTCCCGTCCGCATGATCTCATCCCTTCCGGACACTTTTACTGCATTCTCCGTAACCAGCTTTTCTACTCCGCCATTATCATCTTCACAGCTTATTGTTTCATATTTATCCCAGTCCACGGTATACCTCTCAGTCACAGCATTCCTTCTCTTTTTATCCAGGAACGACACCTTGCAGTCAAACACCGTCTTCGGACTGCCCTGGTCTACCGTAAACACTGACACTTCCCGGAAATCTTTGTATCTAAAGTCCGCGCCCTCCCTTGCATTAACCCATGTAGGCGTGATCCTGCTTGAGAAGGACTTTTTTGTGTCAGGATCGGAAATAGGGGTCTCCTATACCGTATCCTGGCTTATGGTCTGCAGCTCTTTCCCCGCCAGTTTTGAAAACATGTCCATCTCATTGACGGAAACACGCCCAAACACTACCTGGTGCGCCGTATTGTTCATCACGACACCCTTCAGGAACCTTGTGACAGGCGTCTTGTCAAAGAGGTCGTAGGTCTGGAATGCCACCATGTTGCTCACATTGTACTGGCGGAACATTGTAAACATCTGCTCCTGGTCCGAGTGGAGCAGTATCGGGAACTCGTCTATGTAATAATAATGCGGGAGCCTTGTAAACTCCGTCCCCGGACGCCTTACCACGGCATTGTTGAAGGACAGCGAAAAGAACAGCCCGAACGCCGTGGCCTCGCACATTCCCAGCTCAAGGGCATAATTTACAACGGTGATCTCACCATCTTCAAGTATCTTATCAATGTCAATGCTTTCCTGAACGCAGAAAACATCATGGATGAGCGGATTGTTAATGAAATCCGACATAATGGTCCTAAGCCCCCTTATCTGGTTCTCCATCTGCTTCCTTCCGTTCTCGTTTAAAATATCATTATTAATCAGTGGTACGATAAACTGGTACCTTCCGCAGTTTATGTCTTTGAGCCTTGCAGGAATCGGGTTTCCCGCCGCATCGAAAACATCATCGTTATCACCGTAATTCTTTAACAGCGCATAGTAATACGGCTTAACAAGGTCAAAATCATCCACAAGCCTCTGTACATCCTCCGGCGTTACGTGGTGTCCAGGGTGGACATATTCCATCGTCACAAGCAGGAGTATCGTGAACGTAGTCGTGACATTCTTGTTCAGCTTCGCAAAATACACGTCGCTTGACCCGCTCATGTCATAAAGCGCCTGCAGTACGTCCGCAAAAAGCTTTGCCTTCTTGAATATGTCCAGCTCCCTTTTTATGCCTGTAAGCTTTTCAGGGATATAAAGGGGATTGAAGCCTATAAATCCTTCCTTATGCTCGTCATTTTCGTTCAGTATGGGATCGACCCTGTTTACCTTAAACCCCCTGTTTGTCGCAAGCATGTATATCTCATCACTGAACGACTCATTCGGCGCAAGACATGTGATGCCGGCACTTGGAGCCTTTGCCCTGAGACCGTCTATGAAACGCTGCCCTTCTTCCGTCAGCCCGGTAAAATATTTTATCTTAAAATCCCTGTCATGGAACATCCTGTTCTTTGCAACATCTGTATCCATCCTCTTCTCAAGCTCTTTTTTGCAGTGATCCTCATTGAAAGCCTTCTGGTCAAGGTCATTGGCTATGGATATGGTCAGGACGGTGGATGTCTTTGCCGCACCCGTGGCTCCCCCTATGGATGCATGGAGCTGCCGGTCCTTCATCTTGATTATGTATGGCAGCCCTGTATCCATGCGCCTCAAGAACTTCAGGTCATACTTGAACTTCTTGTCCTTCCTCATGTCTATGACCTTGTCAATCTTAAAGCCGTATATCCCTTTTTGTACTTCCACGTCGCCCATGAGGGAAAATACCTTATAAATAAACCAGCGCTACAGACGGCAGCACTGTAAAAACAGTGTCCAACAGCCTTGACGTGTTTATGATCATCGCAGGCGATATGTCTTCTGTCACCGGAAGCAGGAATATCAAAGGGCGCACGGTTATCCCGTACAGATAGGTAAAGACCCCCGCCGCCGTTGTGATCAGCGTGGATGCCATTACACCAACAAACAACAGCTTCCTTTTATGGTAATTCCAGTAATCATAATGTGTCAGAGCCACGAATGCCGCAAGCTGCATCAGAATGACTGCCAGTATGGATGCTGCCAACATATTTATATATGAATTTCTCTGCGTGATAACGGATATGACAACCCTGATCAGGTTTGAGAATGCATATACCCCCGCAGCAGCAATGACCATATAGCCTGCTGGAATCTCTTTTTTCTCGTATTTTTTAATCTTTTTTATCCAGTCCTGAATTATTTCGGACACTTTTCTTTGAATGCCGGCAAAATATATCCCTAATGCTTTTATTTTTACACCTCCCCACGTATTTTTACGTATCTGCCAGATTTTCTGGTACATTGTCTCAGGGACAGCAATCACTTCTGTCCTATCCCAAGCATATGTTTCCGGATGCCTGGATCTTATAGCAGTCCTCCAGTAAAACAGAAAAACGCCTGCTAATGTCTTTCATGGACTCCAGCAGTACATCATCACCTGCCACTAGTCCGGGACACGCTTCAATCCGTTCCAGGCATATTCCAATCTCAGATATGACCGACGCCGCATCAAGGTCCCCTGTTTTATTTCCTGTATCTTTTGGGGCTGATGCCTGTGCTGACCGGGCAGCATCCAGAGCCTCTGCCGCAGAACAGTAACGGCTCTCTTCTTTTGCCAGCTTCTGTTCTGCCCGCAGTACCTTCTTTTCCTGTCTCCTGATCTTTTCCTTGTCCTTTGTGCTTTCCGCGAGCAGGCGTGATCTTTCTGCCTCTGCCTCACACAATTCCTTATGCCTGTCAATGCTGTCAGATATTGCGGCAAGCTCCTGTTCAGCTTTCCTTATATGGTCTGCATCCTCAGCTTCCTTAAGATCGGAAAGCGTGATCCCGCCTTTTCCAGAATGCTTTTTATAAAGGGACATCTGCAGGTCACTGTCAAGCAGGGCGATCCGGGCCGCTTCTTTCAGCGTGATCCCGCTGTCTCTGAGCATCCCTTCAAATTCAGGAATAAGACATGCGGTATCGATATATCTTTTGAGCTGCTTCTCCTTTATTCCAAGAATCTCCGACATATGGCTGATGACATCACTATCTGCCATATCCCGCTCCCTTAGATCCATAAGGCATTCATGCATGTCAAGGATCTCCTGCCTGCGCAGGTACACATCCGTATGCCTCTGCAGGTAATTTGCAAGCGTCGAGTCCAGCCTTAACAGGGTGCTGTCGGTAGATGCCGGGAACACGCAGCAGTTCACCCCCATTGGGAAAACCTCCAGATACTGCCTGTCATCCAGCAGCGAGATCGCCCTGTGCCTGCGCTCGCCATCCACAAGCATATATTTCCCTGTCCCTTCAACCGGGACAACGATCAGGTCATGGTAAAGTCTTTTCCTGAAATAGATCCATTCGCTCAGCTCCTCTATCTCCACCTGCGGGAAACGTTTTTCATTCTCCGGATTAGGGATGATATCCGCCCTGTCAATGAACATCGTGTTGCGGCAGTCTACCTCCCTCGTCTTTTTTATAAGCCTGCCTATATCCATCTCCCTGCCCGTAAGCGAGCTCGCCCCCATCAGCATGTCCTTTCCTTTTTTCTTTATCCCATTATCCATGACTGCCTCCCTGTCCGGCCGCATTATCCGCAGGAGCTTCCGATGGTACCTGCCCGCTCTTTGCCCTGCGCGGTAAAAGATACCTTTCGAGTCTTTTATCGTGGGCATCATCGATCAGTCCGAGTGACCTCACAAGCCTTATGTAATCATCCGTCGTCCCATGTCTCCTACACGCCACAAGCAGTGGGAGGTATCTCAGGGTTGAATCGGAAACCTGTACGGAATGCCTTATGGAAACAGGCAGTATGTATTCCCCGTAATTCTCCTCATACCATTCCTTAACCCTTTTATAGCCTGAAGAACTGACATTGACATCCGCAAAAAACATCCCCATGAACTCCACGGATACATTGCAGGACTGTTTTAAACCGATTATGGTCTGTAGGAGGCCCGTAACGCCGCTGAACGAAAAATTATCCGCCTTGATAGGGGAGAGCACGCCGTCACAGGCGCAGATTGCACACCTTGTAAGCGTCGTATCCCCCGGGTTCGTGTCGATCATGACATAATCATAATCATCCCTGACAAGTCCTATATTCTGGCGCAGGCAGGTAAACACGGAAAAACCTTTCTGCGATTCTGAATGGATGTCATAAATAATATCCTTTAAAATCGGGGAGCCGGGAATACAGTCTATCAGTTCAAAATTGGATTCATATATAAATTCCGTATATAGGCTGTCTGCATCCTTTACCCTGCGGCACAGCAACTCCGTGTAACAGGGGCATTCATACTCCGTTCCCATCATGAGCATATCAGTCGCATTCATCTGTGCGTCAAGGTCTATAAAAAGTACCCGGTATCCTGAAACCGCAAGGATATGTGCAAAATTTACCGAGGACATCGTCTTTGACACGCCCCCTTTTTCAGTAATAAATCCAATAAATTTATTCATCAAACCTCTCCTTCTTAACTTATCCTTCAAAATTGGGCATAAGCACAGTCCCCACTCTTATATGGTCCGCACCCTGCATATCATCCATTCTGATCCTTCTAATTTTTTAAAGCCCCAGCATGGAAATGTCTTCCCTTCCATCCAGCACGATACTGTATTTTGATCTCAGAGATTCTATATATTCCAGTGAATATGCATCACCTGAATAAACGATATGGATCCACAGGAACGGGATATTTGGCGCACCGTCATTCAGGTATCTTTCAATCCTCATCCTTGCGGAGATGTCATCTGATATGTTTTCAAACGAATAGATGAAGCTGCCTTTTTCATCATGTAACACACGGCAGTTTGCGAACGGGTAAAAAGTCCCACCCGCCTGGAAGAAACGGATATTGCTGTATACTACGGCATCATCATGGCATGTTTTAACGCCAGGCGGCTTACTGTCCGCAATGTCCGTATATTTCCCCCTGTATGCGTATGACAGGATATGTTCCCTGACTGTCTTTTCATAAGCCCCGACACCGGCTGTGGATAAAAAAGGATAAGAATAAATAAAATCTGTCCCGTCAGAACAGTTGTCGCTGGCTGTAATCCTAAACCCCCTCTTTACAAGCATGGATATGTCTGGTGCATTCCTGCACCATTCAAAAATCTTCTCACGCCTTGCAGGATAAGCCTGTCCGCTATTTTTTCCCTTCGCCCCTGGCCGGACAGCCGCTCCGGCTGATACCATCTTCAAAACCTGTGCTCTGTCAAAATAAGAAAAAATGTCCGTGAATGCCGGACAGCCCCCCTGACACTGGAAAGGTATTCTATGATCTCAGGCAGTATGTTATCTCCTGCTGTACCGGATGCGTCGCAGATCCTGTTCAGCAGCGCTATGACGCTCCCTGCATCAGACGGACAGACACCGCCTGCCATGCCCACAGCAGACAGCAGGACACTGACACAGGACCTGTATACCTGCAGCTTATTTCTGCTGGGTATCTGTATGTCCTGTTTTATACCGACTCTACGATAATCGCCTATGGTGAAATGCACGCATGAGCTGTCAAGGCTGCGCTCCGCAGAAAAGATGAATGCAAAATACCGTTCCATCTTAGCCCTGACAGCATCCATCCTCTCTGTCCACATATCATTCTCAAAAAAGAACTCAAGCCTGCACGGGCTGCTGGTTAAAAGATAAGCGTCACTTCTGAACCTGTTCGGTGACTGGTCGAATGCTTCCCTGCGGATACTGCCATGAAGATCGATCGGCGTGTCCAGTGCAAAATCCCTGACACCAATGTGACACCTGTCTGCCATATGCAGGAAAGCAATACCCACCGTTGACGAATGTACACTGTGCTTTTTTGCGGTTTTAAATGCATCCTCCTGACACCATCCGGAATATTTCCCATCAATATAAGGCATAATATATGGTGATGACAGAAATCCTGAAAGCTCCCTGTATCCAACAGACGAAAGGCTGTACAGTATCCATCCCTTTATGACAGTCTTTATGATGCTGCCCTTCCTGAGCCGGTATGATATAAAATCATCCACAGCCTTGCTACCGATACCCATGCCGCCACAGGCATATACGGACATCAATGACGAATTTGAAACTGCCCTGCCTGCCGCCTCCAGCAGAAGGGGAACCATCTCACGTGTACAGCTTCCAAACAGCATTAGATACATATAGAAGATGTACTTCCTTCCTTTTGCGGGCAGCTTTATATTACCAGAAATCATAAGCCAAAAAAGTTCCATGCCAAGTGCCCTGGGCTTTTTAAATAAACCCTTTCCTGTTTTTTCTGTATTTATATTAACACTATCCAAAAAAATCCGCCCCCCTCTTACAGCCCGGATATCACTGGCAGCATTCCGGCTATTACAAGTACAGATACACACAGCATATACAGGGGGATATCCCCGGCAAGCTTCTGTACTTTAATCTTTTTCTGTACATTTTGGGCAGAAAGCAGGAACCTGCCGATATCACTTCTGCTACAGATGGTCTGATGCATCTCCTGCAGCAAAGGTTTATATTGCGCATATACAGGATCAGCAGCCATAATCTTCAGAAGCTCCCCCAGCTCATTCTGAATCCCCTCCAGACGGTTTTCCGAATACACACCGAAGTGAACTGCTTTATTGAACATGAAATCATAATCAAGGCACAGGCGGTAAAATCTTTCATATTCCATCCGTCTCACCACATAATCTTCCCAGAGATCTCTCCAATACTGACATTTCCTATGCCGGCATTTCTGGAGTCCGCGGAATTGTTCCTGTTGTCACCCAGCACAAAATACTCATCACTGCCAAGAATAATGGTATTTTCCGCAACCCCCGCATCATCAATCGGCTCCATCCCATAGTATTCCTCTAGCAGCCTGCCATCTATGAATATCTCACCATCGGGATTGATGTGAACCGTTTCACCGGGTAGGCCGATGATCCTCTTGACAAGATAGTAATTTCCATTGTGGGTAAACACGACCACATCAAAACGCTCCGGATCGCCCATCTTGTATGAAACCTTCTCCATGATAAGCCTGTCACCGTCATGATACGACGGCTCCATGCTGCTCCCGGATACCCTGACTGACTGGCATACCAATATATTTATAATGGCTGATACGGACAGCCCGACCACCACACAGTATGTTAACCTTGGTATTTTTTTCAACACCCTGTTTATGGCGGCCATTCTATCTCCTGCTTTCATCTTCTCCATTCTCCTCCTACATATCTGTTTTATCCCCGTCCTGCAGGGCATATATCTGCCTGCAGTAATGTACATGCCCATCCTTAATGCCAAGTTTCCTTGCAAGATATACACATGGCCACTGGAGCATCTCATATGTTGTCTCGTTCGTCTCAAAAGCAAATAGCCTGAGCCCTCTGTCTGAAATTTTAAGAACAAGCACTTTGCCTAGCTTTATTGATTCCATCCTGACAAGCTCGCGCACAAGCCCGAGATAAAACTTCTCGTTTTTTGCTGGGACATCATTTGTATGGTAAAAATACAGGCTCCTCTCTGCATCTGGCATGACTGTTTCCGGACATATGGACTGATATTCAAAAAGGCTTTTTCTCCTGTAAAGCATGGAAACATTTTTAAATACGCCCTCTGCATTCCATGAATAGCCTATAGCAGCCGAAACACAGGAATATGATTCAAACAGTTCCCCAGCACCACTGTTTGATAATCTTTCCGACCAGGACAGGTAAACCTGTTCATAATGCTTCATGGCTGATAAATAAAAATCACTGTCCCCACTAAGATCCGTGCCTGACATTTTCTCCATTAATGCCTTATATGTTTGCGGCAGCGCCCTCTGCATATTTAACGCGGCAAACATGTCCTTTAAGTCTGCAATCCTGCCCTCGTAAAGCCTGTATTTTTTTAACAGGGTATAAAGCTCGACGCTGTTCATGGTGATGATCAGGGGACGCCGTCTGATAAGCTCCCTGACTGCTTTATTATCCGATTGCTGGTTTAGACTGTAAAAATAGAATTTTCCATTCGCAGCACAAATAAGCATTCCTTCTTTTCCTGAAAATGAACCTTTTTCCGCCGCTATGATATAGCCATTGTCCACTTCTTTTATGAAAGGAAAAACCTGATCGTCATAAATAACATTTACCAGCTTCTCGTCCTGTCCGCTGTCAATCTTGTAATTTTCAGGATAATACCTTTCAGGATCAGTAAGACTCTCTCCGTCAGTGATACCATTTTCTTGAACCTCCTCCTGTTTTACCATTTTCTCGCTCGCATTTTCGAAAACCTGCCCAGGCAAATCTTTAACCTGTAGCTTCATATCATGTACAAGGCTGTCGTCTATAATACTAATCTTCTCTGATTCAAGGGGAATCTCGACCGGTTCTATTACAAACGGGACGTTATTCCAGAATGCCTGGCTTTCCACTGCCGCAGGCTGCATATTTCCCATCCTGTTTTTAATAGCACCTATCGCCTCGTTCCGGTCATATTGATATGGCTGGACGATCTCGGTTACGGCATCCTCAATCCCATCGTTCCGGTCAATGCTTCCCAAATCTATGCAGCTGATGCGCCCAAACTCCTTGCACAGCATCTCATAAACATAATCCGATGAATTTTCAAGTTCCCTGTTTTTCAGAAGATAAGTCTTAAGCTTGTTTTTTATATAACCTGCCATGTTGTCTATACCCTCAAGGGCGGACAGCTTATTGTTAGAATACAGGTACTGGAGCAGGAAGGCGTTCAGCCCGATCATATCGAATTTACTTCTGTGAGCCTCTTTTCCCTGTAC
>CAMWLV010000112.1 GCA_947175175.1 uncultured Lachnospiraceae bacterium | reverse complement strand
GATATATGAAACTTCATTATTATTTTAGTGGAAAGAGTAAGATAATACAAGTCCCAAAAGAAGTAGGAAGAAAACATGATTAACTTTATAATGAAAATCAGAGAAATAGAAAATTAGTTTGGAAAATATATTCGAAAATATACTTGACAAATAGCAGATAGTTCTTTATAGTATATCTATACAGAACAAATGAACGATTTCAGAATAATGGAATATTTAAACAGATTGTTGGATTGGTATGAAGTGAAATGTATTTCGATCAAGCATGAGTTTCTTGAGAAAGAGAATCCCTATGATTAAAAAAGAGAACTGAGCATCATGAAAGAGCGGAAATGTGAGAAGCAAATGATGCGTTTGATGTCGTGCGAGACAAAGATTCACAGTCTGGTATTTCTAAAGGTATTATCCAAGCTTTGGATTTTGGAAGTTGGCGAGGTGCGTCTGGATACACTTGATGGTTTGGAGAAGCCTGCAGGGCTTGAAAAACTGTGTGTATGGTCAAATTAGTGTACACATTTACAAAATAGAGGAGAGATGACCATGGGAAATCATAAGGAAAAGGAATTTGTGAAAGGGCATATCAGGTGTTGAGCGACAAGGGAGTCATTACAGAAGATATTCTGATGCCTCCTTCTACGGTAACAGACGAAAGATTGGGAAAAGATGCCAGATAAGAGCGAATAGTGCAGATACTATAGCTGGAAATCATCTAGTGCTGACATGTGAACATACGGCTAAAGAGATTGAATAGAAGGCAAAGAACGTTATGGGTATGTTGAAACGTGGTGTGAAATTTACTCCAACGCAATCCAATGTTAGGTTTATATTGGAGAAGCTGCGGCAGAGAAATTTTGATGCTGAGGAATGCGCAAAGTCAGGGAGTGTGTGCAATGAATTGTGAGAGACCTTACTACAAAGACTTGAATAGTCGTCCATTTTTATTTTATGTGATATTTGGTGTAAAAAATGAGGAATTAAAAGTTTCCAGAGGGCGGCATCATGTGGATGGCTTTCCAGATGGATTAGAACTTGTGTTTTATGACAGAGAAAAGGATGGCACATATATGCAGTTGTTACTTGGGGAGAGTTTGGGAAAAATCCTTGATCGGGAAAAACATGATCTATATGAAAGTGTGAAAACCACGGATAAATGGGCAGTGATTCGCGGCGAGGTTTGTGAGGATTCAGACCTGAATTATATGCAGAACGTAATTGGATTTATCCAAGCTCTGATTGACAATGGCGCGGTCGGGGTATTGGATCTGCAGACGTTGTCGCTCTATGCGTCTGGGAAATGGTCGGATCAGTTTTTTGAACAGGAATTTAATCCTTATGATCATGTGACGATACTTGCATCAGAAACAAAAGAGAACCTGATGTGGCTTCACACAAGAGGGATGCGCAAGTTTGGAAGACCGGATATTGGTGTCCGTGAGGTGGCGTCAGACGAGATGGAGGAGGCTGTACAGGTAATCAATCAGATGATATATTATGGCAGTATGGGTGCTTTTTTTGACAGGCGGGTTAAGCTCCATACACAAAGCGGGAATACATATGTTGTGAATCCGTGTTTTGTTGAGGATTATGATAATCCAGACTTTAATAATGCATACTATGATTTTGCGTGGCGGGAATGCAGGTAATTTGGCAGGCTGTTTTAGTGAGATCAATTCATTCTAACAATAGAGCACTGGCATATTTTTCTGGGAGGATTGTGTACTGGCTGTATTCATAGTGCAGTGATTCAAATGTATCGGGTGCAGCGTTCAAAGCCGCTTGCAGACAGTTCTGAACATGTCTGACAATTCCCTGAAACAGCGGCGAGTGATGAACCTGTGTCATCGCTTTTTCCCAATATTCTTTCGTATTGGAGGGACATGGTGTGTTGGTAAGTCCGACACAAGCATGCTCTAAGATACTTAACATAATGGAGACACCGTAAAAATCAATTTGTTCATATCCCTCAAAATCCTCAAAGTCAATACGTCCGCCGGCAATTGACACCAATTGCATCAATAAACCAGAACTCCATTCAATTGCCAGCAATTCATAGGCGTCAGGCTCCGCGCTGGCAAAGTATTTGTTGTAAAATTCTTTTGGGGCGTCTGTAGTGATTCCGACATTATAGGCAAGCAGACAATCATAATAGTCGTTTGCAAATTCCTCAAAAGCAGTAGGGGTAGTGCGGTCATTCAGGTAATCCCAAAGTATGCTGCATGCACAATTCAAACCAGCAGAAAGCGTTTTACCGCTGGCTGCCAGCCCTTGGCGGAGCGTATTGATATACTGTTCCATGACAAGCAGATTTCCCAACAGACGTGAGTGATTGTCACTGCTTATGAATGCATGGTCAATAGTCTCCATAAGTTCAAAGTTCCACTCGTCGGTTTGTAAATTTATTATGGAAGAAATATTAATTTGAAAAGTGTGATCCTGCATAAAATCATCTCCATTTTGTGTTTGGTATTTGGATTTTGGCTAATACTCCAATTTCTAGTTGGATGGAGTATTGGGGCGTGTTTGAAGAATTGTATCTTGTCTGAATGCAAGAGTTATTTCGTGGCGGCTTCCCCTAGTTGTAGTGTGGATACTGTATGTCAATATCATACCATGTAGAGTATGATGTTTCAAGCGGGTGTAAAACAATGGTTATAGCTTCCCTGCAAAAAATATATTGCGGAGTGTTGTCAAAAGGAATATGATTATCTGAAAGAGTGGCAATGGAATCAATAGATGAAACGGAATGAAGCGAATCAGAGGAAGTTAGGAAATGGATAGAAAACAGTTGGAAGAATTGATCGGAAGAATGGCGGTTGTTGAGAAATATCAGAACAGCAGTGAAAGTGTCAGTTGGAACGCACACAGAGAGGCAGAAAAGCTGACAGATATTTCTATACTTCCGATTCTAAAGGAGATCATACAAGAAAAAGCAAAGCCTAAGGAGCGGCATATACGTGACAATGCGTATTTTATTTATGGTAAAATCTTGAAACATTCTTTTGATTGGGAGGGGTGTGTATTTTTTATCCAAAGGCTGGCTGTGGAAACAGATAAGTATGTTCTTTCGCATATGCTTGATCGCTTGGCGGATATTGTGATTCCTGTGGATATGGATATCTTTCCGATTATCTACCATACGCAGAGTGAGAAATGGCTGATTCGGCATTCAGCGATCAAAGCGCTTGGTTCCTGCGCAACACAGGAGAGCCGAGAGGCATTGGCATATTATATTGGTCAAAGTGATGAGAAGAATTATAAATATGAGATTACATATGCGAATGCATCGATGGGAAAAATCGGTACAGTGGAATATATTCCGCTGTTGGAGAATCATATACACAGCAGGCGTCCGGATATAAAAGGTTCAGCCCAGATTGCAATTGAGAGGATTCGTGCAAGGAGTCTATAAAATGGATATCAGTAAATTATCATTAAAACATATTTTGGATGAAGACTTGATTTTTGAATCTGATTTTTGTTATGCGGAGTTTCATGGGAGCGCAGAGCTATATGGAATGGGAGATATTATATTGTTCAAAAAAGAAGGCAAAACGGACGTTTCTGCGGTAAAATTTTGGACAATTACAAGGAATAATAAGAGATTGTTTCATGTGGCAAATAAATTGATGGCTGATATGGGAATTGAACTAAAAATGGGAGACAGGCTTAGTAAAATCATTAAAAAATTTGGAACACCATTTTTTATAGATTATCTAGAAGAAGATTATGAGGCCTATTATCGTTATCCTGGGGATTTTTATGATTATAACGATGAGTTTTTTGTCGTGAACTATTACTATCTGCTCTCACCAGATCTGCTCGTTTGTTTTGGTGTGCCCAAGATTGATAATAAATTAACGGATTTAGAGATTGTTAATGATTATGAGATGATTACGGAAATAATGCAAGCGAGGAGGGCTTGTAAGGAACTGGAACGGTCAATGTATCAGCCCAAAGAATGTGTGCGTTATGTCAATCAAATGGTGGAGAAAAGAAAATTTACAGGAATGCAGTCAAAAAATTTCCGACTTATTAAAATGGAAATAAAAGAATGCAGTATGAAAGGATTAAAATCTGATGATATCAGGTTTCGCGATTGTGTTTTTCATAATGTGACATTTGACAGTCATTTTGATGCATGTTATGTATCTATAGAGCATTGTACTTTTATTGATTGCGTATTTCGTGATATGTTAGATGGCGGTCATCTGGAATTGAGGGACAGTTTATTTCAGAATTGTCTGTTTGAAGGGTTTCGTATGGAAGAAGAGGATGGTATATTGAGTGTGAATCGAAGTGAATTTATGGATTGTATATTTAGGGAGATAATACAGAAAGGGGCAGGCGTTTTTTCCAGGTCTAAAATAAAAGGTGGTGCTATGGAGCGTATTCTTTATAAAAACGACGATATATCGTACAATGAGTTTTCGGACATACAGATAGAGGATATGGAATTGGTGGTAGATGCGGAGTTAGGTTTTTTTGATAATCAATTAAACTCTGTGATTTTCAAGAATGTCAAATTAAAAGGGTTAATGGAAGATAATGAGTTTGTAAATTGCGATACAAGCGGTTTTACGCATATTGCATAAAAAAGTATTATTTTTGCTTAAAATTAAGATTATGAGGAAAAGCGAGATGGCTGAAAGGAATATTGGGACGAGACAACTTTATATAGATATGACAGAGAATAATGGCTGTACTTCGTACTATATAAAAATGCAGAGATCATTCAGGCAGGGGCGACGGTTTATTCCATGCCTGTTTCCTTGCGGAATGAGGAATACCGGCAACTGGCTGATGTGTATGATATGCATTTCATTTTTGACGACATGAATGTGGATGTGGATTTCTATACGATTCCCCGTATTGATATCATGGCAGTGGACAGTCAGAATGGATATATTGCTACAATCGGAGAAATGAGCAGTTTAGACAGCAATGCATCGATTTGTTATATTGATCAGGATAAAAAGGCATATCTCATTGCCCAAAATGCGAGGGAAATGTTCAAAAATATTGCCCATTGGCGGGCAGAGCTGAAACAGTACGACGGAGTCCAATTTTTCCAGACGAAAGAGGAAGCGCAGGAGGTAATGGACCAGTATGGATTAGAAAAGGTATTGTGGAAAGGCGCAATGGGGCAGTTATAGGCAGGAAGCAAGAATTTTAGAGGGAATGGTGATGTCGAATGAAAAGGGAGGCTTACATGATATCAATGGTTGTAAGCCTCCTCTTATTCTTGATATAAGGAACTATAAAACAGTCATTTTAAGGAACTGTTAAGAATTAACTTTGCATATGACGCAGGATAAATCTTTTTATGCAAGGCGGAGGAATGAGGCGTACTGGGGTACGCCGATTGACGACAACGCGGCATAAGAAGATTTAGACAAGTCAGATGTAAAGATTAATTCTTTAACAGTTCCTAAGTATTAATTGAAAAATTGTTTTACACGTCCGCTTTGATTTTCCATATACTTGCGCTGCATCATTATGCTATAGGTATTCAGAAGCTGGTTTTTCTTGAGCTCTGTCACACCTTTTCCGTAATCCGTATCCTCAATGCGGCTGTGCGATGCTGTCAGGTTATAAATCGCGTTGTTGCCGTAATTGATCGTGTGGTCTAACCTGTTGGATGCAGCTCCGAGTGAAGAACGCTGTGCGGAAACCTTTGCCAGGGCATCAGAGATGGCGTCAATGGCATTGGTGCCTGCCATTCCGGTCTTGTCAGCTACATTCAGTCCCTTGATGCCGATTCCTGCTGCGTTCAGCGCATCGATATTGATAGAAATCTTGTTTGCCATATCCGATTCAGCACCTACTTGAAGTGAAGTAGAGAAGTTATTTGGCCGGTCAACGCTGCCTTTGCTGATTGTAAACTGCACTTTTGACGAGTCATTTGGATCGGCAGTAGCAGCGGAAACGGTTGCGGCTGTAGTGGCACCGACACTGCTTGCGGCCGCTAACTGCTCCTGGATCTTGGAGTATGCGGTATCTGCTGTGATCAGGTTCGGATTTGTCTCATCATCTGTGTCGCCAATTGTATAGTCTGTTCCGCCAATCTTGATCTTATCCCCTGTTTTCAGAGCATCCATCGTGAATGTGGCTGTTGTGCTGTTCTGCGTCAAAGTTCCCGTGATGCCGGCATCGCGCGCGCTTACAGGGACGGAGCTTCTGCCAGAGCCTCCCTTTAACAGGTAGGACTCATTAAATTTGGTAGTTGCCGATACACGGTCGATTTCTTGTGTAAGCTGATCGATCTCCGCCTGTATGGCGCCTCTGTCCGAAGTGGAATTAGTGCCGTTGGCTGCCTGGATACTGAGTTCGTTTACACGCTGGAGCATATCGGTCACAGAACCCATCGCGCCTTCTGCGACATTCAACATATTCTGGGAAGTACGCGCATTGTATACTCCTGCACTTAAACCGTTTGTCTGTTTTAAAAGCTTTTGAGCGATAGCGAGTCCTGCGGCGTCGTCAGCAGCGGAATTGATCCGTTTTCCGCTGGAAAGCTTCTTGAAAGAACGGCTTAAGTTGCGGTTGTTCTGTCTTGCTAAATAAGACATAGAAGAAATTCGCATAAATATTCCCCCTTTCCTGTTTTTATATTGAGATAATTACCTACTTTTACAACTTTAGCATATCACATTCAGGTTTGAGGTGCAATAGCAAGGAAGACAAAATATTCCAGTTCTGAAGGGACTTTTATAACATTTTAAAGAAAAATTTCTTGCCAATAGATATAGAAAAGGCATATGATAGATACAAGCAGCGTGTTGGGAATTGTATAGGATATAGATGGGTCAATATGCATGGACTTCTCTGGCGCAGTTCCTGACAAGTCAATATTAAAAGGGCAGAAAGGATATACCAATATGATGAAGCAGGCAGATCAAAGGAATTTGACCATGGTCATGGATTTATACGAGCTGACTATGGCAAACGGTTATTTCAATGACGGAGATATGGAGACAAGGGTGGCATTTGACGTGTTTTACAGGAAAAATCCTGACAGGGGCGGATTTACCATCTTTGCGGGACTCGAGCAGATTGTGGAGTATGTGGAGGATCTGCATTTTTCGGACGCGGATATTGCGTATCTGCGCTCGCTGGGCACGTTTACGGATGCCTTTTTGGACTATCTGAAAGATTTTCAGTTTCAGGGAGACATCTACGCATTTCCCGAGGGAACGATCATGTATCCCAATGAGCCGGTCATCACCGTGGTTGCGCCATTGATCGATGCGCAGCTGGTCGAGACAGCGATACTGACGCAGATCAATCACCAGTCACTTGTGGCGACTAAGACGGCGCGCATCGTGCGGGCAGCAGAGGGAAAAATGGTGTCAGACTTCGGTGCAAGACGTGCACACAATATGGATGCGGCAGTGTACGGTGCGCGCGCGTCCTATATCGGCGGTGCAGCAGGGACAGCGACAGTACTTGCGGGGCAGATGTTTGGCATTCCGGTGAGTGGCACAATGGCGCACAGCTGGGTAATGTACTATGAGGACGAGTATGAAGCATTTAAGAATTATGCAGTCAATTATCCAGATAATACAGTCCTTTTGGTTGACACTTATGACACGATCCAGTCGGGGATTCCAAATGCGATCCGCGTGGCACATGAAGTGCTGGAGCCCATGGGCAAACGGTTGAAGGGTATCCGTATCGACAGCGGGGATCTGGCGTACCAGTCTTCAAAAGTCAGGAAAATGCTGGACGCGGAGGGGTTGACAGACTGCAGGATCATCGTTTCAAACAGCCTTGATGAGCACACGATCTCTTCCTTGAATATACAAAAAGCATGCATTGACGGTTATGGTGTGGGCGAGCGCCTGATCACGGGTGCCACGAGCGACTATTCTGATGACACGCTGGCACTTCTCGGCGCGGTGTACAAGATTGCAGCAGTCGAGGAAAGAGGTGTGTTTGTGCCACGTATCAAGATATCTGGAACAGTGGAAAAGATTACAAATCCTGGGCTGAAAAAAGTATATCGGATCTATGACCAAAATGGAAAGGCGAAGGCGGATCTGATCGCAAAGGCGGATGAGGAGATTGATATGAGCGGTGATTTTCGTTTTGTCGATCCGCAGATGCCTTGGAGAAATCTGAAATTTACGAATTGTACTGCAAAGCCTTTGCAGGTAAAAGTGTTTGAAAATGGCAAAAGAGTGTACGAGCTTCCGACACTTGAGGAAATCAGGTCATATGTCAGGAGACAGCTCAGTGAGGAAATCTGGGAGGAGGAGCAGCGATTCAACAATCCGCATGTGCATTATATGGATATGACGCCCGACTACTATGAGCTGAAAATGAGCCTTTTGCATGAAAAAGGAAAAGCCACCAGTTAAATGAAGGGTTCAGTTTGCCGATATATAAATAAAATGCGTTGTTAGCGTGTGATAACAGGGATGTCCATGCAGTCTGCAATGGTGCGGGTATTGCATGATAACGTTCACAAGGAGGGTGGGTTATACAGATGAATATGGTAAACGGATTTCATAAAAGTGTAAATATTGACATGCGTGTTGGCTATAGTAATTCGATTAGTCACCTTCGCGCAAACACTACAAAAACAAATACAGGAAATGTATTTGGACCACAGTGTAAGGTGACGATCTCTCGCGAAGGAAGAAAATTGAGTGATCAGATGAAGGCGTCAGAGCCGAAGAGATTTACAGCTGCCAGCACAGAGAGACTCCTGCTCAGGCAGCAGAAGCAGGACGAGATGAGCAAGAGCGAGCAGTCCGATACGCTCAGCGAGATCTCAGAACTGATGCACTCGATAAAGAGTTCCTACTCTGCGGGCGAGGACAAAGAGACGATCGCGAATAAGCAGGAGGCGTTGAACCGGCTTCTGGACTTAAAGGCACAGCAGGAGGAGGAAAATAAGCAGCGCGTAAAGGACGCGGCGAGCAGTGCAGCAGGTGCATCAAAGGAACAGGAGGAAATTGACAGGAAAAATGCTGACTTGTATCTGATGCTGAAAACGCTTGAGGAGAAGGACGAAGAAGATGGTGTTGAAAGCACTGGTGCGAAAAGTGATACAGAAGATGATGGCCAGGGCAGTGTCGGTGACCAGTTTCAAGAATCCGCGTCGATGCTTGGCGTCTCTGCGGCAAAGCGTGAGCTTGAGGCAAAGGGCATGATCGATGACATGTACAATAGCGGATACGGCAGACTGGCCAAGGCAGATGCGATGATGCATGAGATACAGGAAGAGCTTGATCTGGCGGCGGAGTCACTCGGCAAAGCAAACCTCAGCGAGGATGAGAAAAATCAGCTGATGTCCGAGCATATTGGGAGAGCATACAATATGATGATGTCAAATTACGGAGAGATGATGGATTTGAGAAGGAAAGGACATCAGGAGATACAGGACGCGAAGGAGTTAGAACTCAAACATATCGCAATCAATCCGCTTGACGGCGTGGACAAGGCGAAGCAGACAATCTTGGATGCAGGCGCTGCTGCAGTGCTCCATGAGGTATCACAGAACACACTTGACAAGGCGTCCGAGGAGCTGAAGGAGAGGGTGCAGGAGGAGATCGACAAGCGAAATGGCAATGTGTCTGGTTTAGAAGAGGACGAGGCGCAGGAGAAGATAGAAGAGGCCGCGGAGGAAAAGGAAGCCGAAAAGCTGGAAGAAAAGGAGCTTGAGCAGGAACAATTTGAAAAAAAATCCAATTTCATGAATTAATTATTTAAAGATTTGACATAGTATGCTATAATATGAAGAATGAAAGCAGAATTAATATATAATAGCAACAAATTAAAAAATTATGTGTTCAATATCCTTAGAGTAGGCGATTTACTTTTAAGAAATGGGGCACAGGTTAAAAGGAGAGAAAACAAAATGCCAAAAAAGCCAATTATTGACAAAGAAATGTTTAAGAGAAGTGTGCTGTATAATGTAAAGACACTGTACAGAAAGACTTTGGAGGAAGCTACAGAGCAGCAGATTTTCCAGGCGGTAGCTTTTGCTGTGAAGGATAATATCGTAGACCACTGGCTCAAGACGCAGGCAGCTTATGATGCGAAAGATCCCAAGACAGTGTACTATATGTCCATGGAATTTTTGATGGGACGCGCACTTGGCAATAACATGATCAACCTGATGGCATATAAGGAATTTTCAGAAGCGTTGGAGGAGCTTGGACTGGATATTAATGTGATTGAGGATCAGGAGCCGGATGCAGCGCTTGGAAACGGTGGTCTGGGACGGCTTGCAGCATGTTTCCTTGACTCGCTTGCGACACTTGGCTATTCCGCATATGGATGCGGTATCCGCTATCGCTATGGTATGTTCAAGCAGGAGATCAGGGACGGATTCCAGAGAGAGGTTCCGGATGACTGGCTGAGAGACGGAAATCCGTTTGAGTTAAGACGTCCTGAATATACAAAGGTGATTAAGTTTGGCGGAAACGTGGCATGCAGGGAAGAGGATGGCAGACTGATCTGGTATCAGGAGAATTACCAGTCTGTTAAAGCAGTGCCTTACGACCTTCCGATCGTTGGATATGGCAATGGTATTGTAAATACACTTAGAATCTGGGATGCGGAGCCGATGGACTGCTTCAGCCTGGACTCTTTTGACAAGGGTGATTACCAGAAGGCAGTGGAGCAGACGAATCTGGCAAGAAATATCGTTGAGGTTCTCTATCCGAATGACAACCACATTTCTGGTAAGGAGCTCCGCTTAAAGCAGCAGTATTTCTTTATTTCAGCATCTGTGCAGACAGCGATTGAGAAATACATGTCAAAGCATGATGATATTCATAAGTTTTATGAAAAAGTGACATTTCAGTTAAATGACACACACCCAACAGTTGCAATCGCAGAGCTGATGCGAATCCTTCTTGACGATTATCATCTAGAGTGGGATGAGGCATGGGAGATCACGACAAAGACTTGTGCATATACAAATCATACGATTATGGCAGAGGCGCTTGAGAAGTGGCCTGTAGACCTGTTCCAGAGACTGCTTCCGAGAATTTATCAGATTGTGGAGGAGATTAACCGCAGATTCCTGCTTGACATCGTGAACAGATATCCGGAACCGGCTGATAAGATCAAGAAGATGGCAATCATTGCAGATGGTCAGGTGAAGATGGCACATATGGCAATTGTTGCCGGCTACAGTGTAAACGGTGTTGCAAGACTTCACACAGAGATTCTCAAGAATCAGGAGCTTAGGGACTTCTACGAGATGTTCCCTCAGAAGTTCAACAACAAGACAAACGGTATCACACAGAGACGTTTCCTGCTTCACGCCAATCCGCTGCTTGCAGACTGGGTTACAGAGAAGGTCGGCGAGGACTGGATCGTAGATCTTCCTGCGATTTCCGGCATTGCAAAATATGTGGATGATCCTGTGGCTCAGAAGGAGTTCATGGAGATCAAGCACAAGAATAAGGTGCGCCTTGCAAAATATATTAAGGAGTACAACGGTATCACAGTGGATCCGGATTCTATTTTTGACGTACAGGTTAAGAGACTTCACGAGTACAAGAGACAGCTGCTCAATATCCTTCATGTAATGCATTTATATAATGAGATGAAGGCAAATCCGGGCATGGAGTTCTATCCGAGAACATTTATCTTTGGGGCAAAGGCTGCAGCTGGTTACAAGAACGCGAAGCTGACCATCAAGCTTATTAATGCAGTTGCAGACAAGATAAACAACGATCCGATCGTCAAGAACCGCATTAAGGTTGTATTCATCGAGAATTACAGGGTATCTAACGCGGAGTTGATCTTTGCGGCAGCAGATATTTCCGAGCAGATTTCTACTGCTTCCAAGGAGGCAAGTGGTACAGGTAACATGAAGTTTATGCTGAACGGTGCGCTGACACTCGGCACGATGGACGGTGCAAATGTGGAGATCGTTGAGGAAGTGGGCAATGAGCATGCGTTTATCTTTGGATTGAGCTCAAACGAGGTTATCAATTATGAGAATAACGGCGGCTATAATCCGATGGATATTTACAACAGCGATGCTGAGATCAGAAAGGTTGTTGACCAGCTTGTGGACGGTACTTATTCAGATGACAGGGAACTTTTCAGAAGTCTATATAATTCCCTGCTCAACACATTGGATACAGACAAGGCTGACCGCTATTTTATCCTGAAGGATTTCCATTCTTATGCAGATGCGCAGAAGAGAGTGGAGAGGGCTTACAAGGATAAGATTGGCTGGGCGAAGAGTGCTATGCTCAATGTGGCAAAGGTTGGCAAGTTTACTTCCGACAGAACAATCCAGCAGTATGTGGATGAGATCTGGCATCTTGACAAGGTAGAGTTGGAGGGCTAGTTTAGCTATATCGTTGCAGAACGCATATCTCAACAAAGCGGGATATGCGTTTTGGCTTTCATGCACACGGCGTAAAAGGATAGTAGCAGCTTGCGCTTGACGCGGCAGGCAGGGAAAGTGCATTCCCTGATCAATTTGGAGACGGAAATGAAAAAAACAAAAATAAAGAAGATAGCGAAAATTTTGTTTCTGCTGATTGGTGTATTGGTTATGGGCACTGTTAGCGGCTGCACATCAGATAAAAGTGTTAAGACATATCTGCAGGCGCTTTTGGATACATCTTATAAAAACGATTCCAATGCCTTTGTGGAGATCAAATTGGGAACCGCAGAGGAGGCGCAGGTACTCTATGACCAGGGGATTGATATAGGGGTCGGCGTCTTCTGCACCAGACTTGGTGTGTCCGAGGAGTATCAGGAGGAATTTCGTCAGATTTATATAGATATGCTGGGGAAGGTTCGATATACGGTTGAGAATGCCGAGAAACAGAGTGATGGCTCTTATAGTGTAACGGTAACTTATGAAAAAATGAACATTTTTAAGCCAGCACTGGCAATGCATCAGGAAAATGTGGCGGCATTGATGGAGGAATGGGCAAATGCATCGGAGCCGCCTGCAGAGGAGGAAATGGTTGCAGCGGTATACAGAGAGTTTAAAAACAGTATGGAGACTGTGCTTGCAGAGGTACAGTATGATGAGGCGGCTTCCTTGACGGTGCGCATTGAGCTTATTGATAATGTTTACACGCCGAATGCGAATGATATTGAGGAACTGGAAAAGGCATTGTTTGATGGAGAGTAGAAAAAACGACCGCTAATGCGGTCGTTTTTTGAGTTAAATAGCCATCATCTCATCGATATTTGAGATGATCCCTTTTAATGCTTTGGTGATATCAGAATCAATTTGAAATTTGACAAGTTCATTCAATATTGTTTTTGCTTTTTGTGTGTCGTAGGTCTCAAGTGCCTGAAAAGCTTCCTGAAGTTGTTCGCCCCATTTTTTGAAGGACATATGATTTCCGTCCTTATCGATGGCGTCGTCTTTTAGTCCAAGAGATTTTACATATTGACTCAAGAGGCTGTAAGCTTCGTCAAGTTCAAAAGAAAGCTTTTTCCAATTGCTGCGTATGATGTCCAGATCGCCGACGTAAGCTTCAATCTCATGGAAAAATGCGGTATCCGTAAGATTGACAATCCCCAACTCATTTGCCTTGACCCTCAAGATATGGGCATTGGCGCCATATTGCATCAGCGAGTCGGGCTGCATCAGATCATAGAGTGTATCTTCGTATTTATCACAGTTTTTCAAAAATGCTGTTGCGAGTTCATTGTATTTTTCCGTATTGTATCCAAGCCTTGCCATCGCGGCGTCAATGTCAATGCCATGGCGCGCAAGGTAGCGCATTTTGATCCGGCTGTCAGAGATCAGCGTGTCGGGAATCTGCTGCTGCAGGTGCTCTAACACTTGTTTTGCATGATATGCCATCATGGAAATCTGCTGTTTCTGTGCGAGTATTTTTGCCTTTTTGTGATAGTGGCATACGACAAGCCACAGGGCGATTGCTGTCGGAACGATCCATACGAATGACCACAGTGCCGCGGCTGGCAGTGCGCCAGCCAGCCAGAACAGACCGATCATAAGTGATACACCTGTCATAAAAGTCAGCCAAATCAGGGCTGATTTGTCAATAAGAATTCTTAATTCATCAAAAATTAGATTATTATTACCGTTCATATATGTATCCCTTCCGCAAGAAAAGCGTTTTTCAAATGTTGATACATATATTCTAACACATTTTTATATGTGAAAAAAGAGCTAAATTGTGGGAATCAGTACATTTTATGTAACAGTTCAGCCTTCGGCTTCCTGCTACAAGCATCAAGCCATGCAAAACCACTTCGTGGTGGTTTGATGCACCTCAACCGCCGTGCTTTCTTATGGACTTTGCAGCGTAGTGCAAAGTCCTAGTACTCCATCCAGACAGAAATTGGAGTTGTGGGCTGCATGGT
>CAMWLV010000111.1 GCA_947175175.1 uncultured Lachnospiraceae bacterium | reverse complement strand
GTTCATAGTAGTTGTTCTCCTTCGTTTTTTATTCCAATCCTAACTTGTATAATATATTATGAGTTTACGATTTTCACTGTACAACTCCAATAGCCTGTCGAAGACAATCAAGCTTTCTGCATAAACCTATTCTCCTACCTTTTCTTTCGCATGGGCAAGATAAATCTCCACTAACTTTTTCTAAATTTAGAACTCTCCGTAATCTGACTGCCTTGCTCCACTGCTACCATCGCCTGTTCTTTATCACCCAGACCGACATAAAAGTGCCAATCCAATATATGTATCCACATCCTTAGTGTCAGTCTCAATTACCATATTAACTGCAACCACCTCCTGCTTATAATCCTGTTCCACTAAATATTTCTGTCCCAGATCCAGCTATCTTGTCATTCGGTTAGCTGGTGTCGCATAGATTGTAAACCCAACAATCAATCATCGCCTACCCCCGATGATACCCACTTTTTTCCTGTTATCTTTCCTTTTTCTGTTTTGTTCTTATACCATATACTGCTTCTACATTTTCTAGTTATTGTAAAAATATTAATTGAGCGGATTATCACCTATTTGAAGCCATTGCAAATTAGGCAGACCTTCCAATACACTATCATCTCTGATTAAATTATCGTCTAACCATAAAGTTCGCAAACGAGTTAAGTTTCCCAATGCACTAATATCACTGATATTATTTTCAGACAAAGCTAACCATTCTAAATTGGTCAATTCTTTTAATGCACTGATATCACTAATCTGATTATTGACCAACCCTAAGCTGTTTAAGCTATTTAAGTTTCTTAACACACTAATATCCTTGATATTGCTGTCGCTTAACTGTAAACTGCATAAATTAGTCAGTTTCCCTAATGAACTAATATCACTTATGTTACTCCTGACTATAGACAATTCCTTTAAATTAGTTAAACCTGCCAACGCACTAATATTACGTATGGCACTCCCCTCTATAGACAATTTCTCCAAATTAAATAAATCTTTTAATGCACCAATATCGCTGATAGATCCATTATCAATCAATATTAATTCTTTTAGATTCGTTAAACTGTCTAATGAACTGATATCACTAACAGAGGTTTCCCATAGTTCCAAATGAGTCAAATTAGGCAATCCATCTAATGCACTAATATCACTAAACGTTTTATAGCCCGATATTACTAAAGTATCCAAAGAATTAAAATAATTTAAATCCTCTAGTGTAGATAAACTCCCACTAATACACTGGAAATTATAACTTTCAAATTTTTGGTCAACACTTCCAAATGCCATTGTTGTAATATCCATAATATCGCCTTTACAAATATCACCTTCTGGCTTGTTGATATATTTTCTCACTACTTCCTCAATTATTTTCTCTTTCCAGACAATTACCTCATTTTCCTCTTCTTCAAGCGTATCAATCTCCTTAAGTAAGGAATCAAAGTCTACACTAACAACTGCATCTTTGTATTTTTCCGCTAATGCCCTGATTTCATCATACTGGCGATTTTCCATAAATAAATTTAACTTTTCTTCTACCTCAAGCGTATCAATCCCCTTAAGCAAAGACTCAAAATCTATGTTGCTAACCACATCTGTGTACTTTTCTACCAACGCCCTAATCTCATCATACTTCTTTTGTTTTTTTAGAAATTCAATATATTGATCAAGACATTCCTCCAATGCCTTAATAATTTCTTCATTTTCCCTATCTAATTCCAAAACTTTGTCAAAATAAGCCAGACTTTTTGCATATGCAAACGATTCCATCTGTTCCTTCGCCATAGCAAAATAAAATTCCATGAGCTGTTCTTTTGCTGTAGAATTTCCAGTAATCAGCCAGCATTGCTCCAAAATCTCAAGCATTTGCCCTGTATCATTCATATTTTCATATATTGTTGACAGCGCAAGATAGGCATTAGCTTCCATTGAATCAATCTCTATCACTTTATTGAATGCCTCAATTGCCTGCTCTATGTCCCCTAGTCCTTCATAAGCCTCTGCCAGTCCCAGATATGCGTCCACATTATTTGGATCAATCTCAATTGCCATATTAAATGCAACCACCGCCTGCTCATAATCCCCTTCCAGAAGATAATGCTGCGCCAGTTCTAATTGACGATTTATTCGAGTTGTATCACTATTTTGATATAATCCATACGCCAGAGACGCTGCAATGACTACTACTGCTATTCCTAGGACAGCTATTCCAAGCTTCTTTTTATTGTTCATAACAGTTTTCTACTCCTTTATTTTATATGCACAGAATACATGTTCATCGACACTGTTCTCTTGGTATTGACATTTTTATAACGGCTGAAAGCCAGAAACATCATTATATTCTTCTTCCACAGTCACCATCAAAAACACACTGTATCTACCGTCTGGTGTAGAAATCCTAAGTACGGTACTGCCTGAACCAACCGCTGTAACCCTTCCCTGGCCCGCACTGCACACCGACGCATCCTCGGTTTGATACACCAACTCCCCTATACTATAGCCGTCCGGCACAGAAAGGATTCCAATTGCTGTAGACTCCCCTTTTGATAAATACACGCTCTGTGATGCCACCTTGATAAATCCAAATTCCAGTTCTTTAAAATCAAAGATCTTATACTCATCATACGGCTGTCCTTCCGCGTCCACGAGCTCTGTCTCTACCTTTTCTTTTCCTCTTGTACAGGCATCAACCAGCACCAGATCCTCCCAGTGAAGGCGCATATTCACCGGGCTGTTCCCAGAATCCCATACAACAGCAGATGCTTTAAGCTTGTCACTGATCGTCGTCATCAGGCATCCATCTTCATTGACCGCCCATCGAAGCGGCACATACATATACACATCAATACAGGACGGCTCATCTCCCAGTAAATCAACATCAACCGTTGCGATTGCAACAACACCGCTTGTGATTTTTACATTGGCAAGCCCCCTGCCCAGACAGCAGAGTTCCGCTTTGATACAGGGCTCCACTGTAACGGTTGCATCTGCATGGAAATCACAGTTTGGATTCTCATTTGACACGGATTTTCCAAGTCCGTTTCCTTTCTGGTAATTTACCATCGCCACCACTTTTGACGTATATGTAATGGTTGCTTTTCCATCAAAACCAATATTCGCCACCAGAAAAAATTTCGCCGTAAGCGGTGTTGTCCCCAATGCAACCTCAATCGTACCAAGTGGAACCTGACTGGAACCATGCTCTGCTTCATAACTTGCTACCACACTGTCTTTAAAGGATAACGTGACATCTGCCTTGTTCAGTCCTTTAAAGATGCTAAAATCCACGTCAGAAGTCACAGTAATATCCGAAATGGATACATTTAAAGTAGCTCCATTTTTAAAATCAGCATCAAATATTATATTGTTGCCATCCTTTTTTATTCCGGTCAGAATCACACTATCTTCATTTTCGTATGTCTGTTCATTCTGCTTTGCGGTGTAGGATGCATACATGAAATTTTGTTCCAATTGCGGCTGTGCCATACTGACTGTAATATCATTCGCAGGCTCTATGCCAATTACCGTGCCCCCATAAGTTCCTGTTATCTGCAGTTCCTCATAGACATCTTCCATATCAGCCTGTACATAGGTAATTTCATTTCCTGACACAGCATTTACCCGAATCGCATATGCCGCATTTTCTTCCGAAGGTTTTACATAGATCACATCACCTGTTTTGCAGGAAACACCATCAATTACCTCGGCCGTCATGCCATCCCCTTTCAGCCGGATGCTGTCTGCATCTGCTTCTGTTACATTTTCGTTGTATGTATATTCCATCCTTTCCACCAATGTCAGATTGGCAGCATACTGATAGGCATACGCAAGAATCAGCGCGGCATCTGTCTCAGAAAGCTGCGTGTCCAGTGTCCCTGTGTCCACACTGGCAATCTTGCTTGTGAAAAAATCTACAAGGTTATCTTCTGTCACTTCTATCCCTGTATCAGAATGATTTAATTTCTCTATCCCAATCGCTCGAACAGATGTCTCGATCGCATATCGCCATGTCGCCTGCTCATCCGGATGAAAAGAGCCTGTTTCTGGCAAAATCCCCCACTCTGCACATGCCTGTATCTGGTTGTAACAATTATCTTCTGAGTGAACATCTATATAAAAATCTCCTGTGTTTTCATATGCATCATATCCAAATCTATCCCCTAAAAGTCCTGCCCATTCACTTTTGGTTAATGCTTTGTTTTCCCCCTGTGTTTCTGACTGTTTTTGGCAGCCGCATAATGCGACTGCCAAAAGCAGCAGAAAGGATATAAGAAATATGATTTTTTTTCTCATTAATCTGCTTCCCTTTCATTCAAATTCATAGAAACTGTGATGCGTTTGAAGTATTGGTCTGCTCAACCGCCCTATATTCCGCTGCGATATTGCGGATCAGCTTTGCATAATTCTCTACTACATTGTAATAATCTTGAAATCTCGGCTCCATTCCCTGAATTTTACTCCGGATCTCGACAGCGGAGTTGCTCTCCCACTCGCCTTCCAGGCTCTTGATCAACCTCTGTATCTCATGCAGCTTGTTCAGCAGTGCTGTATTCCTTTTATCGATCGTACCTGCCCATGAATCAAAACTTCCATAGTTTATATATTGTGCTGACATCCCATCTCCTCCTATCGCTGGCTCTTAATCATATTTTTTACGTTTTCCTGTGTGTTTTGGTAATTATCCGCAGACTGCCGCAAAAAGGATGCATACTCATTCATGAGATTTTTCATTTTGCTGAAGTCCGGTTCGAATCCCCGTACCTTATTCAGAAATTCATTCGCATCCTCTCCCGTATAATCTGTAGATGTCAATGTTTCCACATCCCTGAGCAGGCCGTTGTACTCATTAAAGTAATCAGTAGCTTCTTGGTCCACTTTTCCCGCCTGTGTTCTTAAATTTTCCGGTGTTACTTTGATACTGTCCATACTCTTCTCCTTCCTTGTTGAAATTTTCAGAAATAATTTTTTTAAATTATCATCAGTTTTGAACCATTTTTTAAATGCAGATCCTCCACTGAAGAATTTAAACTATAAATCCTGCCATCTTCCATGTTACACAATACAGAATCTTCCTCTGGCATATATGCTCCTCCCGTCATTCCTGTAAAAAAGCCGGAAATCAGACAGACAGCCTGATGGACAGAAATCGTTCGCGGAAGCAATATATCATAACTTGTCCCTGTAACGGGGATACACAACTGCACCAATACTTTATTCTTATTCATCTTCTTCCTCCACGACAATTTGGTCTGAAAGCATTAATTTTATTGATTGTGCTTTTGCTTTACGAACCAGATATCCACTTGTAAAATCAACATTTTTTGCAGAAATCACGGTTTGTCTGTCAATCTCAAACCGCATCTGCTCTTTAATTCCATTCCCAATCCAGATTCCCTCACCATTGCACCAGCTTTCCGCACTGTAAGAATTTGTTGACTGATAATCGTCTATTACCCAGAAAAAGAGTCCATATCTGCCACTCGTTTTTTCCAGCAATACTTTCAATTTGTCAGCCCCATCGTCACTGAGCTGCCTTTTAATCTGTCCCAATCCCATAAGAATTGTAACTACAGGATGCAGATCAACTGTGTTGGGAAGAGTTCCTTCCGCACTTTTATATGCATTATTCCGCTCAACCGCCATCCAAAACAGTTTGCAGACCATATCCTCCATCTGCTCTGAAACATAATGCTCTTTGTCCATTTGCTCCACTGACAGCAATTTTTCCGGATCGATCACATAGAGCTCACAATCCGAGGCTTCCTGCTGTATCACATTCGCAATTCCTTCCGCAAAAGCAGCTGTATCTTGTTTCTCTATAGCAAAAACCTTTCCCACATCACCTTTTCTTAAATTCATAAAAACAGGCTCTATCGTACTGGTGTTTATTCCAACTGGTATTTGCTCAAATGAAATCGGAGTTTCTCCAAAATGTTTTCTATAGACAGCTTTGGGCAGGACGGGAATCTGCTTTGCTGGTCTCTGTCCCGATTTTCTCAATTCTTCACAAAATGCCCTAACGGTTTTTGATGTTTCCTCTGGCGCGATCGCCACACATGCTGTCTGAAACTCATATACCTCTTTTTCCCGATAGATTCCTCTCCCTGACAATCTGGATGGGTACACCCCATTGGTATTCCCAAGTATCGCTGTGTAATCTGATTTGTCATTCATCTGAAGCACAAATATCTGTGAAAAATTTTGCTGTAGCTTGAACCGGATTCCAATCTGTGAAAGATTCGTTATCAAAAAATAAATGCCATACTTTGTACAATCTCTTGTCAGAGATGCCATACGGTCATCCAGTGCTTCATATTGCTCTGCAAAATTGGCATACTCATTAACGATCACCACAATGCCGGGGACATCTGCATTTCCCTGTCTACGGTAAGACAGATAATCGCCTCCCACGGACGCGAATAACTTTTTCCGGCGCACCATCTCACGCCCCAGCATCTGAAACAGGTTTGCAATCTTCTCATCCTCACCTGAAACTGCAAATCCTCCAGTCTGCGGTGCATTTTCAAACATTTGAAGCGTCTCCGCGCCAAAATCCAGAATATAGACATTTACCTCATCACTCGTATGGAACCGATAAAGTGCATATAAAACAGCCGTTAAAAATTCTTCTTTTCCGCTCGTCGCAGAGCCATAGCAGACTGCGTTTCCTTTCTCTGCAAACGGCAAAGTCAAAAGCCTTTGTTCCTGATTGGAAGGATCATCCAACTCGCCTATAATTGGATTTAATGCAAAATTCTTCTGATATGGATATTTCTTTTCTAATTCCTCCATTTTGATACGCGCTGGTATTTCGGGCAGCCACAAAGGTTTTGCCTTTACGTTCTCCTCCTCTGCAATCCGCGTGAGATGTTGAACGATCTCCACAATCTGCTTTTTTGCCCACCCAGAATCTGCCCTCTTTTCCTGTGGCTTTGCCTCCTCCACAATGTTTCCCTGATGATCGATCATTTGTACCCGCTCATCCTGTTCTACCGCCGCTGTATCCGTAGGCAGATATGGCGCGCCGCACCACGCAGACTGTCCTAGTTCAAACAGTTCATTGTAGCCAACTTGCAGATAAAAACGCCCTGTCTCCACAAGTTCCGCTGCATCAGGTCTTTTCAGCATTTCCATACTGTCTGCTCTGTCCTGCACTTTCAGGCAGACTTTAAATTTTGAGTTTGACCATATTTGGTCGCTCACGACACCGCTCGGTTTCTGTGTCGCCAGGATCAAGTGCACTCCAAGGCTTCGCCCAATACGCGCTGTACTAATCAGTTGATCCATAAACTCCGGCTGTTGGCTCTTTAGCTCTGCAAACTCATCTGAAATGATCAACAGATGCGGCATCGGTTTTGTGACTACTCCAGCCCGATAGAGTTTTTGATATTTATAAATGTCCATCGTGCCTTCATTTGCAACGCGCCTTGCTTCCGAAAACACCTTTTGTCTTTTTTTCAATTCACTCTGAATCGAGAGGAGCGACCTTGTGATTGCTGCGCCATCCAAATTAGTTATTGTTCCTGCAAGATGCGGCAAATGATACTGATCGCTTTCAAAAGCCCCCACCAACCCACCGCCTTTATAATCGATCAATATGAATGCCACGTCTTCCGGGCTGTAATTGACGGCTAAAGACAACACATATGTAATAATAAACTCCGATTTCCCAGAACCAGTCATACCTGCAATCAATCCATGCGGTCCATGCGCTTCTTCATGCAGATCCAGATAAAACATCCTTCCATCAGAATTCACACCTACTGGAGCCTGTAAGGAAGCAACAGGATTGCTCGCTTTCCATCGGTTCGCTATATTCAAATGTTCAAACTTCCCTACTTTGAACATATCTAAAAATGTCAACATATCGGGCAGCACATATTTCCCAGCCTGGAGATCCAGCCGATATTCTGCCACTTCCATGATCACTTTCCGCGCATCCTCTTTTGTCACAATATCTGGTATAAAACGAAACTGCTCTCCACCTGTAGCTTTATAATGAAACATGATTCCCTGTGCGATATCTTCTGACGCCGTATTGAATTGCGTTTCTTTTGTTTGTACGATGTCCAGCGTCTGCAATATCGCTGTACACTCCTTTGGTAAATTTTTCAGTTCATCATATGCTGCAAGATAACTGAATCCATGTAAAGTATCATCCTTTAATAGTTCCGTTAAAAAAGCACAGCTATCAGAAAGTGCCTTGCTGGTTGATATGACAACATAATGTGGGATCTTAACAGGATATTCTCCCTTATACTTCTCCATTTCCCGCAGAAAATAGGATGACAGATTCCGTACTTCTTCTGGATCTGCAGCCAGGAACCGCACTCTGAAATCATTATCCCAGATATGCGGCATCCATTTGACGTAATCATATTTTTCCAAATCGGACCCGTCGCACAGGAACACGACTTTGACTTCATCATAGCTGTGCAGCGCAGCAATCTGAACCAGTATGTGATTCAAAATTCCATTTACAGTTTTTCCTTCTCCCACGATTCCGGAAACCCTGTGTTCAATCAGTGAATATACCGCTGGCACACCTGATATGATTTGCTTTTCCTCACTGAACCGATTGACCTCCTCACGCATGATATCATCATCAATACTGAATCTTTGTTCTGGGAATGACAAATTTGCCCGCAATGGAACATTCCCAACACCAACACGCAGTGTCAGAAAATTCTGCCGTCCAATGACACGGCTCCACAACAGCATCTCATAAAACTCTTTCTGTTTTACCTGGGAAAGTACAAAAGGATAATTTTCTTTCAAAATTTCCTGCTGTATGCTGGTTGCCTTATATATTTCAACACGCATATTTTCCAGATATTTCAGATATTTTGTCCGTCTTTCCAATTCTCTTTCTGTTTTCTTTTTTCTGTCACGGTATTTCATGATAAACGGAAATACAACCATACCTGTCAGCATGGAAAACGACATAATGAATGTAGGAATCGCACTTGCAATATTCCCACCATTACGAACGGTTGCAGTCATCGCTACAAGTCCTGATGAAAAGGAAGCTACACCCATTACCAGTGAAGGCGCCAGAGATAATGCCAATGGGGTATCATCCTCCTTTTCCTGCGCTGTCGGTGCATCAATCTTTAATGTCAATGGGGAAATCTCCCGTTCAAATCGCGGTGAACGATAATAAATCTGTTCTTCCACTTCTTCTGGCATCTCATAAGGTTGTAATGCTTCTGTCCGATATTGCTGCAGGATGTGTTCGTTTAACCGAACTGTCCCATCTGGATTGTTTATTGCCAGAAACTGGTATCCTAATACAATCTTCACTCCGAGGATATACAACACATCTCCTGCATGAAGCACAGCCGAATGGTATCGTCTTATCCCATTTACATAAATTCCATTTTTGCTGTTGTTGTCATAAACAGTCCATTGATCATTTGTCAAAGAAAGCTGTGCATGAATGGGAGAGACATATGGATTGTCTATCACGATTTGATTATCCAGGTTTTTTCCTATATTAATTGTACAATCGGGCCGAACAACGTACTTTTTGAACGTGCAGCGGTCTTTTGTATAGGACTCTGTGAAGATATATCCTTTTCTGCCTTTTGTTAGCTCAATGGGATAAATTTTCCCTGCTTCCAGTTCAAGTTGCGCAATTGTTTCAGTATATTCAAGATTATACAGTTTCAATTTCCGTCCAGCATTGATTTTCCATATCCCATTTTCGCCCTCAATGCTTATCATTTTCCTTTTAGGATTGGTGATTTCCAAATCAGGATCTTCAATCCAGTAACATCCACGTATTTTATCCGGAAGAAGGAGATAATATAACCTGTCTTCACACATTAAAGTCACTAGCATTCTTCCACCTCCATATACCGCTGTATACAGTATACTTTTCACTCTTTTTTGACAATTTTTTCTTTATTTCACCATATTATACTAAAATAAACGGTATATTGTCAATAAGAATCGGTAATATGCCCGGTATATTACTAATTTAAACGGTATATATTAGATCTTATGAGGTATTGCATAATGGACGAGAATTTTATCAGGAATCGGATTTCCGAATTGCGCTTACAAAAGAATATTTCGGAGTACAAGATGAGTTTAGATTTGGGGCACAGCAAAGGATATATTCAAGGTATCTCCTCTGGCAGAGCATTACCTTCAATGTATGAATTTCTTTATATTTGTGAGTACTTTGGAATAACGCCAAAGGAATTTTTTGATGTGGAGGACAGCGAGAGTCTGAAACTGCACCAGCTGTATATTTCTGCAAAAGATCTTAAAAATGATGATTTAGATATGCTTATTTATCTGGCAAATCATTTAAAGTCGAAATAAAAGGTTCTCTGCGAAACTGAACCCATATCACATCTTCTCACTTCCTATCCTGCCAGTTTTTTCAAAAAATAATCAACATCGTTCTCGACAGAGTGTTTCACATTCAAATAGTCACTAAACTTCTTTATTTTGTTCTGGCAAACAATAAGCCTTTACACCCTTACCATAATCTGATATGATTAAATTGTAACAATCAGTACAGATTAAAAAGAAAGTAGGTGATTGTATGTCAGATAAAGAAATGATGCAAAGAAATGTCGAGGAATTTGCAAGGCTGCAGGATTACATGATCGATACCGATAAGGAGTCGGCAGCATACAAAAAAATGAAACGCCGTTATATTGAATTAAAAGTAATACTTTCTGCATCTGACATTAATCTTACAGAACTAGATATCATCAAAGAATAACAACTAAATGACATCGGGGGCAGTAATGTCAATTTGCGACAATGCCCCTTCATTAATTTGCTTCTTTGTCAAGAATCTCGATACTTGACCACAAACCGGTTTTTCAGCGTCAGAAATTCCTCCAGCTGCATCAGCGTATAGAACAGGAGTGCTCTTGCCTCAAACTCTTCCCTGCTCACGGGAAGAGTTTCCTGTTTCATGTCAGCAAACATTGTTTCCAATATTTTCAGCAATTCCGCCACATCATTGTCCCTGTGGTACTGCGCCTCAATCTCCTCAAAGAAATCAGCTGCCTGCATGATCTGCGTTGGCAGTATCCTAATTCTGACAATGCTGTCATAAATATTTCTAAGTACCCTGCTCTGGTTCTCCCGCATTTTGATATAATCCATTTCATACGAAGACTGACTCCAAAGCGTATTGTTCCAATTCCTGAGCGCGCATTCCTTTGCCAGCCGAATCTTGTCCTCAAGCCGCAGGAAACAGTCTGAATTGTAACCTGTCTTATCCTCACGTCTGAGATTTTCTGCCATTCTATGGACAATTCCTTTGATTTCATCGTCTACCTGTACGGAAAGCCTGTCAAACTCACCTTCCTTTTTCCTCAGATGGAGATTAATCAGAATCCCAAAAAAAGTGCCAATGAGAAACAACAGCACTTCATTCCCAAACATTTCCCTGCCAAAGTTCTGCTCTGTTAAGAAATGCGAGATCAGTACAGAATCCATGGCAATCGCCTCGCCCCACCCCGCACTGAGGCACAGAAAGGCAAAGAGAAAGAGATATACGATAAATGCGCCGACGCAAAATCCCAAAAAAGAATAGCACAGAAAAGCCAGGATCAGCGCACACAAAAAGGCCAGACCTCTGTTTCTGGCGGTTTTGAGTGTCTCGCGCTTGGTATTCTGAATGCTAAGGACTGTTATGATCCCAGCTGTGACGGCATATTTGAGCCCCAGCAGATTCGCCGTCAGTATTGACAGCACTGCTGCCAGGGCAATCTTAAATGCCTTAACTATGTTAAAGCCTTTTATCCATCTCATTTTATGCCTTGATAAAATCCATGATCTCTGACTTCTGCTTCTCTCCAATCGACGTGGCTGCTGCCTCCCCGTTTTTAAACAGAATCAGGGTTGGTATGGATCTCACTCTGTATTTAAGCGCAAGTGTATCTGCCTCGTCTGTATTAACCTTGCAAATCTTTACATTTGTAACCTCCTCAGCGATTTCTTCAATCACAGGTGACAGTCTCTTGCATGGTCCACACCATGGAGCCCAGAAATCCACCAATACTGGAATGTCCGAATTCAGTACCTCCTGCTCAAAATTTGCCTCCGTCAAATGCATTACTGCCATAATAAAATCCTTCCTTTCGTAATCAATCCTTATATTGCAATTTAGATATTTATAGTATACCACCTTTCTGTCAAAATAGTAAATGAAATCCCGTTATTCTTTATTTTCCCCATTTAATATCATCGCGATGATATGTGCCATCGGATCACAGGCATTCATTGCCTCCTCCACTGTATTCGTCTGTGAACCAAGCTCGATCAGAACGCTCTTTGGTCTGTAATGCAGATTATATCGATAGCCCTTCAGATAAATGCGTCTGGTAAGTCCTGGGTAATACTCCGCCGCCGCCAGCTGCATCTGGAAGGCAAAGGATAAATTGTCCTGCACATATGGATTGGGGAGATTTTTCAACGCCCCCAAAGCCCTTGTATAACACAGGCCATTAAAAAACATAAATCTTGCCGTCGGCCGATCTTGTATTGTCGTGACAAGTTTCGTATCGGGATTCGTCTGGTCCCTGTGGAGATCAATCATGACTTCTATAGTGGGATTTTCTGCGAGCACCTTTTCTAATCCAACCATGGCATTTGAATATGCATTATCCCTGCTCTCCACATCATATTCACCCGTATGATGGAGAACATTAAATCCATACTGTGTTCTAAGAATATCACACAGATGTTCTCCGACACCGACAATGGAAGTTGATGGATCACCTGGTATCGAATCTATGTATGCCTCTTGGGAATGGGTATGATACACAAGGATCTGAACATTGCTGTTGTCCTGTTTTAATGCTGCGTCAAATCCCATGAGCGTGTTATACTGGAGCTGGTCTGTCCTGATCTGTGTAGTTGCATCCTCAGAATAAAAGGTTGTCTTGATAAATGCCGGATCAACTAACTGCTGCTCAGAATATTTTGCAACAGGTGTCTGTGCTGGGACAAACGCACCTGCCGCTGCCGTGTTTTCTGCCAATACAGCCCGCTCTAACTCCTGCTGTTTCCTGCTGTCTGTCAGACTGTTGCCGTGACTCTCCGTCTCGATTTCATTTCCCAGACTGTTCTGATACGCAAGACTGTTTTCAATGGCTGCCATCTCCTCAATCGCAGACGGTTGTCTGTATTCCGTCATATGGCTGTCATCCTCGGCCTCTAAAAGCAGACACATTTCCAAAGGCATATTTCTGTAAAACCAGTACTGTATTCCATTTTTTCCGCTGCCATTGGCATACGACATATAAGGATTGGAGAAACGGACTCCCTGCCTCAGCGCAATGCTATAGATTCTTTCGCCGAGTGTTTCATTGTCTCCCAAACTGTCCCCTATGTCATAGACGGCGCGCATCATAAGATGCACCAGAAGCAGCAGAAAAATGACAATCAATATCCCCTGTTTTTTGACTTTATGGCTTATATTCACATGCTACTCCTCCTGCTCCATGTCCAAAGCAATATTGATTGCCTCCGACAATGTAAAGCTAAGTCTTTTTGTAGTCTCATCAATATTCTTTGCTGTTACATACATATTATGAAGCTGTGTATCTGTACTATTCCTAAAATAATCAAGTGATGCCTTTCCCCCATCGTATTCTTCCGAGAGTTTTTCCAATGCATCAGAGACAATTGTCCCCGCATCCACCACCATGGGAATCCCAATCGCAATCACCGGAACGCCAAGACTCTCCTTGGTAAGGGCATTTCTGTGATTTCCTACTCCCGAACCCGGATGAATGCCTGTATCCGTTATCTGCACAGTTCTATTCAGCCTCTTTGTGCTTCTCGCCGCCAGTGCATCTATTACTATAACTATGTCTGGTGATGTCTCTTTTATGACTCCTTTGATGATTTCTGCCGTCTCCATACCAGTCTTTGCCATTACGCCTGGCACGAGAGCACTGATCTGATGAATCCTGGAAGCCCTGTATGCCTGTCTGCCGTACTCCCGTATGATATGCCGCGTGATAAAAAGATTGTCAACGGTACATGGTCCGAGAGAGTCCGCTGTGACATCGCGATTTCCAAGTCCTACCACCAGTATCGACTTTTCTTCCTGGTCAATATCTGGAAGAACACTTTTTAGCTGCCGCGCCAGCTCCTCTGAAATTTCCCTGTGGTAATCCTCATCACTCTCCTGAAGAGCAGGCGCCTCCAGTGTAATATAAGTACCCATTGGCTTTCCCATACTCTTTGCGGCATTCCGGCTCATGATCACTACCTTGGAGATGTGAACATCATCCAGGACATCATACTCATCAATCGATATTCCCCGCATCTGCCCCGAAGCCTGTTTCCTGACGCTTTCTGTCGCCTCCAATGCCAAGTCCGTCCTAATCTGAAACTGCTGCATACTTTTTCCTCCCTGGTTACTATATCTGTCCCTAACGATATGATGTATTTTAATTGTTACTGTTCACTCCGTTCCAGTAACGAGTAAAAATCCATGCAAAATT
>CAMWLV010000110.1 GCA_947175175.1 uncultured Lachnospiraceae bacterium | reverse complement strand
CACCAAGACTGTTCTTGTCATCTTCGATCTCTTTCAGCGTTTCCTGTGCCTTTTTATCGTCTGCTATGGCGCGCATGATACGGTTCGCATCCTCTGGGGAAAACATCGACATTGCACCTGCCAGCATACTAATCGAATTTCTGTTCACCATCAGACTGCCGCCTTTTTCCAGAGGGATTGTCAGCACGTCTCCTCTATTGCTCATGTCACCGAGGCAGATTGCATTCTTTTGCTTGTCACAGCTAAACACTACACCGTTGTAAGTGATCGTATCACCATTCGCATAAGCAGCATACGGAAAAGAAGGCTGGTAGGTTCCATTCAGCTTATCTATAAAATAATTACGTTTGGTATCACTGACCTCTAATATGCTCATAAAATTGGTCTGTCCAATCTTCTTTTCTTCCAGTTCCTCTTTCTCCTGAGCCTCCTTGCGCTGTTCCTGCTCTTTCCGGACAGCCTCGTTATTCTTGTCAACCTTGGCAATCAATTTATCCCATTCTTTCACAGTATAGCTTTCCGCTCCTATGGAAAATGTAGGCTCCGTCTCTCCGTTTTGTATCTTTCTTGCAATCTCCTTCTTTTTCTCACTGATACAATCCATGAGCTCCTGACGCGACATTCCTGCGATCTGATTGATATCCATGTATTTACCCCCTTATTCTGTTTTGATTATTTAGTCTATATATCGGAAAGATACGAAAAAATATTGATGGAAAATGAGAATATGGGAACGAAAGGCTATCCTACCATATCGAATCTGTTTCATTGACAACTCACAAAAGATTCATGCCAAAACTCTTCAAAATAAATCTGTCATTGTTATACTGAAAAACCACATCAAACTCTGTATTTTCATAAGTGCCATAATATGTGAGACTTATTCGATCCGGCTCATGAAAACATATATAAGCAACTGCATATCCATTTGCAAATCTGTCATCTCCATGTAAAGCGCTATATTTCTGTGCAATGCAGTCCAGCTCACATAGATTTTCAGCAACAAACACAATGAAAGACTTTAACTCCTTAAATCTTTCCTTCTTTCCCTCCAGATCAAACATCACGTCACCATACCATTCATCTTCCCGATAGATCACTACTTCTGCCGTAGCAGATAATTGCAGTTTATTGACATCTGTAACCAAATTATTTTTATCATTGTACCGCTTAAATATCAAATCCATTCCCCCTGTAAAAACAGTTACAGCAGCGGTGACAACACCTTCAGCGCCGCCTGCATGACCTTATTTCCAATCGGACGCCTTGACCAGCTTAGCAGATTCATCTCCTCACATTGATCAAGTGTCCTTAAAAAATCTGCCTTCATATCCTTAATGGCATCCATCTCACTTAAAAATACGCCACACTCATAATGCATGTAAAAACTTCGGTAATCAGTATTTATAGTACCGCAGATCGCGCATTCATCATCCGCAATTACATTTTTGGCATGAATAAAACCAGGCTGGTATTCATAGATATGCACGCCTGCTTCCATCAGCTTTCCGTAATTTGACACGTTTACCATATAGACATACCATTTGTCATATATTTTTGGAACGATTATGCGCACATCCACGCCACTTTCCGCTGCACTAATTAAATCACCCCTCATGTTCTGGTCGAGAACAAGATAAGGTGTTGTGATATAGATATAATCCCTCGCCTTGTTGATCATTCTGGTATAAGCACCCTCTGTGGGATTGTGTGGATTTCTATGGGGACCACCCATAAACGGCTGAACATATCCATTCTCGTTTACATGTATACTTGGTTTGTAATCAACATCCTTAATCTGTACATCTTCATTGGCAATACGCCACATATCCAGAAAAAAGCAGGTAAAACTATATACACCGTCGCCGTACAACCGAATACCAGAATCCTTCCAGTGTCCGAACCGCACAATATAATTCGCATACTCATCCGCAAGATTAAAACCACCAGTATATGCAATATTTCCATCAATAACGGTAATCTTTTTATGATTTCTAAAATTAAAAGACAATCTCGCTATATCATGATGAATTGGATTAAAAATACTCATCTCGATACCGCGGCTTCTCATATCTCTGAGAAATGCGTGCGTATTGATGCGGAGCGTGCCGAAATCATCAAACAAAAGCTTTACCTCGACACCTTCCTCAACTTTTTGCGTGAGAACTTCCAGAATATCGCTCCAGACTTTTCCATCAGATACAATAAAATACTCCATAAAAATAAACTTTTCTGCTTTTTTGATATCCTCAAGCATCGCCGCGATCACATCTTCGCCTGCTTCATAATAAACTGCTTTTGTATTATTATAAATCGGAAAACCCTCTTTTCTAAGATATCGGCTGATCTGCACTTTATTCGGGTGTTGTTTCTCCAGATCCTGCACGATTCTGTCATCCTGCTTAAGACTCTGCACCATCTGATTATCATATGCCCTCAAACGCCTGAAATACCTGGAATTGACTCTCTTACGCCCCCACATGAAATACAGGAAAAGACCTGACACCGGCAGAACCAGTATAATGATGATCCAGCTCATCTTGTAAGATTCCGCATTGTTCACAAGCGCAAATACTGTGATCACACTCACAATCTCCAATATGAAATAGATCATAACAGAATACCGCAGCAAATACATACCCAGAAAAATCATAAGGGCTATCTGCAGGAAAAATGAGATCCCTACTGTTACACCCCGTATGATTCCATAATATTTACTTCTCACGATACCCATTTTCGTCATATCCTTTCCAATAGCACAGCATTGTATTTATAATAGAGTAATGCGCAGACTTTACATAGCCATATTATATAATCATTTCTGCATATCTGAACAGTTACATTTTAGCACGATTCCATTTATTTTCAAGAAAATATGTATCGAAAATATGAAATATCTGATAAAATGTATATGATAATAAACAATTACCAATAAAGAGGAATAATTTCATGCAGAATACAATCGACCAAAAGCTTTTCTCGGAAGCTTGCCATAAAATGATCGGCGCACTTCAGGGACAAAATGGTATTGGAACACTCCGCGAAAAGACGATACACAGTGTATTAAAATATTATTATGCCCCAGATCCCGTCTATCATGAGATTAAAATAGGTTCTTATGTCGCCGATATCTGTGTGGACGGTGAAATTTTTGAGGTTCAGACACGCAATTTTAACACGATGCGTAGTAAACTTGACTTTTTCCTGAAACAACATGATGTCACAATCATTTATCCCGTCGCACATACCAAATGGCTGTTATGGCTCGACGTGGAGACAGGAGAAATATCCCCCAAGAGAAAATCACCGAAAACTGGTACTTTCTATCAGATTATTCCTGAACTATATAAAATCAAAATGTTTATTGGTAACCCAAGGCTGCATTTTATCATAAGCTTAATTGATGTTGAGGAGACTCGTTACCTGAATGGATGGAGCAAAAATAAAAAAAGAGGCTCCTCACGCATGGACGGTATCCCAGTAGGAATTTTTGACGAAGTCCGCATTGATACGTTTTCTGATTATATGATATTTCTTCCTGATACACTTCCTGAGCGTTTTACATCAAAGGATCTTGGAAAAGCTGCCAAAATCTCACAGGGAAGTGCCGCAACCCTCCTAAATGTATTGCTGGAAACTAAGGTTATTGACAGGGTTGGAAAATTCGGAAACAGCTATTTGTATCAAAAAACCACAGCCCATTCTTAAAATGAGCTGTGGTCGATCTTGAATGATCTACTCCGTTTCACGACCGATTTCGTCGTCTGATCATTCATCTTTAGATGCTTCAATTTCTGTTTCTATGTCCGTCTTATCTTTAGATTCTGCATCTTCCATCGCACGTTCAATCAATTCATCCATGATCGCATCACTATCTTCTTCCGAAGATTCATCTACAACCTTATCCAGAGCTTCATCAACATCATCAAACTCCTGTGTACCGTCAGATAGCTTTTCCCTCACTTTTGCAATTTTGGCAACCTTCACGTTCTCATTATCAAGATTAATCAGCTTAACGCCGGAAGTATTTCTGCTATAAACAGAAATATCACCCACAGGAATCTGTATAATGACACCCTCTGTCGTGATCATCATAATCTCATGGTCATCGTTGACAGCCTTGATACCGACCACGTTTCCTGTCTTTTCTGTGATACGGTAACACTTCACACCCTTGCCGCCACGCTTCTGAACTGTAAATTCATTCAATAAGGTCCGTTTACCCATACCCATCTCAGATACAATCAATAGTGCACTGCCTTGTGTATTAAGCTGCATTCCGATGATCTCATCGCCATCATCGAGGTTCATACCAATTACACCCATTGCGTTGCGGCCCATAGAACGAACGTCAGTTTCTTTAAAGCGAATGCACATACCATACTTTGTGATCAGGAAAATCTCAGAATTTTCGTCTGTTGTTTTGACCTCAATCAACTCATCGTCATCGCGGAGAGAGATCGCAGCCAGACCATTTTTCCTGACATTGGAAAATTCCATAATCGGCGTCTTTTTTGTGATACCATTTTTCGTTACCATGAAAAGATGCTTTCCCTCCTCAAACTCCTTAATCGGAATCATCGCAGAGATCTTCTCACCGGGATTCAACTGCAGCAGATTGACAATCGCTGTCCCTCTCGCAGCCCTTCCTGCCTCTGGTATCTCATAAGTCTTTAATCTGTACACGCGCCCAAAATTCGTGAAAAACATGAGATAATGGTGCGTTGTTGTCATCAACAAATCTTCAATATAGTCATCTTCAATCGTGGACATTCCCTTGATGCCGCGTCCGCCTCTGTGCTGTGTCTTGAAATTATCCACTGTCATGCGCTTGATATAGCCTAAGCTTGTCATGGCAATCACTGTATTTCCACGCGGAATCAGATCTTCCATATTGATCTCGGACTCGTCATAGCCAAATTTTGTGCGTCTGTCATCACCATACTTATCAGAAATCAATGTGATTTCAGTCTTAATCACACCAAGCAGCAGCTTTCTGTCAGCCAAAATTGCCTTATACTCCTCAATCCTCTTCAAGAGCTCCGCATGCTCCTGCTCTAATTTTTCCCGCTCCAAACCTGTCAGCGCACGCAGTCTCATATCAACAATCGCCTGCGCCTGCGCGTCTGTGAGGGCAAATCTTTCAATCAAGCCTTCCTTTGCCGCCTGCGCATTGGCACTGCTCCTGATGATGCGGATTACCTCATCAATATTGTCGAGCGCAATGAGCAAGCCCTGTAATATATGATCTCTTTCCTCAGCCTTATTCAGATCATATTGTGTTCTTCTTGTGACAACCTCTTCCTGATGCTTGATGTAATGCGTCAGAACATCTTTGAGATTCATAACTTTCGGCTCATTATTTACCAATGCCAGCATAATCACGCCAAAGCTGTCCTGTAACTGTGTATGTTTGTAGAGCTGATTCATGATCACATTTGCATTGACATCCTTGCGAAGCTCTATACAGATGCGCATGCCCTCTCTGTTTGACTCGTCACGCAGATCTGTGATACCGTCAATCTTTTTATCTTTTACAAGCTCTGCAATCTTTTCAATTAAGCGCGCCTTATTGACCATATAAGGAATCTCTGTTACGATAATGCGGCTCTTTCCATTCGCCATCGTCTCAATATCGGTCACACTGCGAACCCTGATCTTACCGCGTCCGGTCCGGTATGCCTCCTCCACGCCGCGCGTGCCAAGGATAATGCCTCCTGTGGGGAAATCCGGTCCTTTCACAATCGGCAGAAGCTCCTCTATCTCTGTATCCCTGTCCTCCAATACACGGTTGTCAATCATCTTAACAACAGCCGCAATGACTTCCCTGAGATTGTGCGGCGGAATATTGGTCGCCATACCCACGGCAATACCCTGTGTACCATTGACAAGAAGATTTGGATAACGGCTTGGAAGTACAACTGGCTCTTTCTCTGTCTCATCAAAATTCGGTACGAAATCAACCGTGTTTTTGTTGATATCAGCCAGAAGCTCCATGGAAATCTTGCTCAACCGTGCCTCTGTATATCGCATGGCAGCCGCACCATCGCCATCGACAGAACCAAAGTTCCCATGTCCGTCGACAAGCGGATACCGTGTGGACCACTCCTGCGCCATATTGACCAGAGCGCCATAGATAGAGCTGTCACCGTGAGGGTGGTATTTACCCATCGTATCACCGACAATACGCGCACTCTTCCTGTGCGGCTTGTCAGGACCATTGTTCAGCTCGATCATAGAGTAGAGCACGCGTCTCTGCACCGGCTTCAATCCGTCCCTGACATCGGGAAGTGCACGGGAAGCAATCACACTCATGGCGTACTCTATATACGATTTCTCCATGGTTTTCTGGAGATCCACTTCCTCTATTTTGTCAAAAATTGTATCATCCATATTTTATACCCCTCGCGTGCCCTGGCACGCAGTCAATCAATAGTTTGAAAGTGACTTTTCTTTCAAACTTATCCTCCATGCTGTCAATACCTGAACAAACTTACTCATGCCGATTCCTAGGATCTGTCACGAAATAACCTTTCATTTTGACTTGTCTAAATCCACACATGCGTCGTTGTCGTCAATCGGCGTACGTCCAGTACGCCTCATTCCTCCGCCTAGCCTGTGTGAATTTACTCTGCGTCAAAATTGAAAGTTATTTCAAGACAGCTCCTTAGATATCAAGATTTTTCGCATTTCTGGCATTCGCTTCAATAAATTCACGCCTTGGCTCTACTTTGTCCCCCATCAGTGTCGTGAACGTAAGGTCGATCTCTGACTCTGCCTCCTCGTCCATGGAAACCTTCAGAAGAATGCGTTTCTCAGGATCCATTGTCGTATCCCAGAGCTGGTCTGCATCCATCTCTCCAAGTCCTTTATAGCGCTGTATCTTGTTATTCTGGTCGCGTCCTACCTCGTCAAGAATCGCTGCGAGCTCGTCATCAGAGTACGCATACCATGTCTTTTTGTTTTTCTCTAATTTATACAGAGGCGGCTTTGCGAGATACACATGCCCCTGCTTAATGAGCTCCGGCATAAACCGATACAAGAACGTTAGCATCAGTGTCGCAATATGCGCGCCATCCACGTCGGCATCCGTCATTATGATAATCTTGCCATAGCGCAGTTTTGTAATGTCAAAATCTTCATGAATCCCTGTGCCAAACGCAGTGATCATCGCCTTGATCTCCGCATTGCCGTAGATCTTGTCAAGCCTTGCCTTCTCCACATTCAGTATCTTGCCGCGAAGCGGAAGAATCGCCTGTGTCGCGCGGCTTCTCGCTGTCTTGGCACTGCCGCCGGCGGAGTCTCCCTCCACGATAAAGATTTCACAATTTTCAGGATTCTTGTCAGAACAGTCGGCAAGTTTCCCTGGGAGTGTCATTCCGTCCAGCGCAGTCTTTCGCCTTGTGAGATCCCTTGCTTTTCTAGCCGCCTCTCTCGCGCGCTGTGCAAGGATCGATTTCTCACAAATCTGCTTTGCCACAGTAGGATTTTGCTCCAGATAGTATGTGAGCTGCTCACTGACAACACTGTCAACCGCTCCTCTTGCCTCACTGTTTCCAAGCTTCTGTTTGGTCTGTCCCTCAAACTGGGGATCTTCAATCTTAATCGATACGATCGCTGTCAAACCTTCTCTGATGTCATCACCGCTCAAGTTTGCTTCGCTTTCTTTCAAGAGTTTCGCACTTCTTGCGTAGTCATTAAAGGTCTTTGTGATCGCATTTCGAAAACCTGCAAGGTGTGTACCACCCTCAGGAGTGTTAATATTATTGACAAAACTGTAAGCACTCTCTGTGTAAGAATCATTGTGCTGCATTGCAACCTCTACATACACATTGTCCTTCTTACCCTCGAAATAAAGTACATCCTCATAGAGCGGCGTCTTGCTCTTGTTCAGATAAGTGACAAACTCCCTGATACCGCCCTCATAATGAAATGTCTTCTCAACAATTCCGTCCTCTGGACGCAGGTCGCGAAGAATAATTTTCAGGTTTTTTGTCAAAAAAGCCATTTCCCGAAGACGCTGTTTCAACACATCAAAATCAAATACCGTCTCCTCAAATACTGTCTTATCTGGTAAAAATGATATTTTTGTACCAGTCTTTTCCGGCTCACACTCGCCTACTATTTTAAGAGGATAGCATACATGTCCCCGCTCATAACGCTGGTTGTAAATTTTTCCCTCGGCATAGATATCAACCTCGAGCCACTCAGAGAGCGCATTTACCACAGATGCACCCACGCCGTGCAGTCCGCCGGATACCTTATATCCTCCGCCGCCAAATTTTCCGCCAGCGTGAAGGATTGTAAATACAACCTCAACTGCGGGAATTCCTGCCTTATGGTTGATTCCCACAGGAATACCTCGTCCATTATCGATAACAGTTATAGAATTATCGGAATTGATTGTGACATCGATCGTATCGCAATATCCTCCAAGCGCCTCATCGACCGCATTGTCAACAATCTCATACACCAAATGGTGCAAACCCCTTGAAGACGTGCTGCCGATATACATGCCTGGCCTCTTTCTTACAGCTTCAAGACCTTCCAATATCTGAATTTGGTCAGCTCCATACTCCTGAGTACCCATATATTTCCTCCCATTCTGATGTGAAATCTGAAACTCCATAGGGATTCAGTATTCTTACAGCAATACATGATCCGAAGTCCTATCCACGTTTTTTACTATTGCATTTGAAACTTCAAACACTTTATTAATCTCAAATCGATTATTCACAAACTCCTCTAATCCAGTACAGGTGATGATCGTCTGAATATCACCAATACTGTTCAACAGATAATTTTGTCTGCTGCTGTCAAGCTCTGACAGCACATCATCTAGCAGCAGAAGAGGAACATCCTTTGTAACTTTTTTGACAAGTTCAAGCTCTGCCAGTTTTAAGGACAACGCAGCTGTCCTCTGCTGTCCCTGCGAACCAAATTTGCGGATATCAACATCACCCACCATAAAGGAAAAATCATCCCGGTGTGGTCCGATCGAAGTCTGTTTGAACTTAATATCCTTTTCCTGACAAACCTCCAGTTTCTTTTCAAAATTTTCTACGAAAACATCCGGTTCATATACAATCTTAAGCTTTTCCTTTCCACCGGAAAGCTTCAGATGAATCTCATATAAAATCTCATTGAGCTGATTCACAAACATGTTTCTTTGCTCAATCACCTTACTTCCAAAAGACACAAGCTGCGTGTCCCATATGGAAAGTGTGTCCTTCAATCCCGGATTAAAATATAACTCTTTTAACAGTTTATTTCTCTGGTTAACAACTTTATTGTAGTTGTTCAGATTATGCAGGTAAACGCTGTCTAGCTGACACAGTTCCATATCCACAAAACGACGTCTCTCTGCCGGACCGTTTTTGATGATTGACAAATCTTCCGGCGAGAAGAACACAACGTTCAATAATCCCAGTAAATCAGCTGCTTTCTTAATCTTCTGCCCATTGATGGCGATTCCCTTTGACTTGTTTTTCCTAAGGTGCATATCCACGCGGTTCTCAAGCCTGTCCTTAACCACATATGTACGTATGTGCGATTCCTCCGCAGCAAAATTGATGATATCCCTGTCTTTGCTTCCCTTGTGGGATTTTGTTGTAGCAGACAGAAAGATCGCCTCCAAAATATTTGTTTTTCCCTGCGCATTATCGCCATAGAGAATATTTGTACCACTGTCAAAATCAATGGAAAGTGTCCTATAATTTCTAAAATTCTCAAGCTCCAGTGATTTTATAATCATTCTTTATCTCTCACTATCACAAAAGTATTACCTTCAAAATTTACTTCATCGTTCACAACAAGCTTTTTTCCACGCTGTGTCTCAACATGCCCATTCACCTTTACCTGTCCATCCTGGATCACAATCTTGGCATCGACACCGGATTCGACAAGACCCGCAAGTTTCAGCGCCTGCCCAAGCTTGATGTAATCGTCCCTGATCTTCACTTTTTCCATAATAAAATAATCATACCTTTCTCTTACAGGAATCCTACAGACAATAACTTGTAAGAATAACAGCTAATTCACAGAACTAAACGTTACAGGCAGAATCAGATACGTGTAATTTTCTTCATTATCCTTGATAAAACAGGGTGCCTTGGAGTTGAGCAGTTTTATTTCCACTTCCTCGTCTTCAATCACTTTCAGGGCATCAATCAAAAATTTCGGGTCAAAACCGATCATCAGATCTTTTCCTGTCTTAGTGATATCAATATCTTCATTCAGACTTCCGATAACGGAATTCATCTTGAGCTCCATCACATCATCCTGTATATTCAGAATAATTGGTTTTTTGTCGCCTTCCTTTACAAGCAGGGTAGAGCGGTCGATACAGTTCTGAAATTCCTTCTTGTTGATTGTCACTTTCGTCTCATAGTCCGCAGAGAGAATATTGTCAATTTTCAGATAATCGCCTTCGATCAACCGCGACACAACTGTCGTATTGTCAAATTCAAATAAGATATGTTTGCTCGTAAAGAATATATTGACATCTTGATCTGCATCTCCCGGCAGAATCTTGCTGATTTCACTTAGTGTTTTGCCTGGAACAATCACTTTTTTGGCGGGATATGAATTTTTCAGATGAATGCGCCGCAGCGAAATGCGCAGTCCATCTGATGAAACTACCTTCAAAGTATCTTCGTTGATCTCAAATAATTCCCCTGTGAGAATTTTGTTTGTAATGTTATCTGCAATAGAGAAAATAGTCTGCCTGATTACTTCCTTTAAGGTAAACTGTGATACACAGATGGATTCTGACCGGTCAATCTGTGGCAGGTAAGAGAAGTCCTCCCCTGATTTTCCCACAATATTAAACTTTGCTTTCTCGCAGGTGATTGTCGCTTTATAAGAAGGATCCGTTGCAATCGTTACGTCATTATCCGGAAGTTTTCGCACCATTTCCAGAAAAATCTTTGCATCCAGCGCAATGATTCCTTTTTCTACAATTTCACCTTCTATAATCGTCTCAATTCCTAATTCCATATCGTTAGCGGTAAGTTTAATCTCACCTTTTGTAGCATCAATAAGGATACACTCAAGTATTGACATTGTAGTTTTACTCGGTACAGCCTTAGAAACGGTATTTACACCGCTTAAGAGATTTGACTTTGAACAGATAATTTTCATGTGTATAACTCCCTTCGCTGTAATTGCAGTATTGATTGTTTGGCAGCCACTGCGCAGAAATATATATAATTATATATAAATCCGTAGCATTCGTAGTAATGGCAGTGGAAATGTGAATAATCCCATATTTTGCCTTAAATACAGGAAATTTGTCAAATTTATCTTGTGGATAACCTTCATAATAATTGTAAAGTTATTCAGAGTAATTCACAATCCTACAATCAGGCATAGCGTTCGATTGTTTATGAAGGTGACAGTTTTTTCCGAATCGTTTCGATTTTATTTTTCAAATCCTCGTCTGTCCGGATTTTTTCCTCAATCTTTTCCACACCATGAATGACTGTAGTGTGATCTTTTTTTCCGAGATATGCCGCGATCATCTGATAAGTTGCTTCTGTCATATGTCGGCACAGATACATGATGATCTGCCTGGGAATCACATATTCAGAATTGCGCTTTTTGGAAGTAATATCTTCTTTCGAAATGTTAAAATGCTCTGCAACAACATCAATAATGAGAGAAGGAGATACTTCGCGTCTCTGATCCGGATAAATTACATCTTTTAACGCATCTTCAGCCAGGGCAAGGTTCAATTCCTGCTTGTTCAGACGCGCATTTGCCATGACTTTGTTCAGGGCGCCCTCCAGCTCACGGATGTTGGATTTAATGTTCGTAGCGATATATTGAATGATCTCGTCATCAATCTCTTTGTCATACATCTCTGCATTTTTACGCAGGATCGCCATACGGGTTTCATAGTCTGGCGGCTGAATGTCGGCGATTAGTCCCCACTCAAAACGGGAACGGAAGCGTTCTTCCAAAGTTTCCATTTCTTTTGGCGGTTTATCGGAGGAAAGAATGATCTGTTTTCCAGCAGAATGAAGGACATTGAAGGTGTGGAAGAACTCTTCCTGAGTTGATTCCTTTCCTATTATAAATTGTACATCATCGATGAGAAGGACATCGACCGTTCTGTATTTGTCCCGCAGCTTCGTCATTGCGGCGGCGTTACCGCTTCGGATGGACTCGATCACCTCATTGGTAAACTGTTCTGAGGTTACATACAAGACTTTTTTATCCTGATTCTGTCCTAACACAAAATGCCCGATGGAGTGCATCAGGTGTGTCTTGCCAAGTCCGGCACCTCCATAGATATACAATGGATTGTACGCTTCCCCCGGGGATTCTGCCACAGCAAGCGCGGCAGAGTGGGCAAATTTGTTGTTGCTGCCCACGACAAAGGTGTCGAATTTGTATTTATTATTTAAGTTTGCACTTTCGTATTTGAGGCTGTTCACGCTCTTTTTTGACTGCTTTTTGTCGTTGGATGCTTCCTGTTTCTCCGCAATGGCATCTTCCTCTGCGATAAAGACAACGTCATATTCATGGTTCATAAGCTCTGATATCGTCGCTTTAAAGCAGAAGTAATAATTTTTTTGAATGTACTTTAACAAGCGTGCCTGGGCTGACGGGATCAGGATGGTCACAATATCATCCTCAACCTTATAGAATTGTAGGGGCTCAACCCAGTTGTTGAATGAAATATCTGTGAGGTCATATTCATCCTTGATCATTTCCTTTATTTCATTCCATCTGTCTTTTATTTCGTTCATGCGTTACCTCTGAATTACAAAAGTTTTACTGTTTAGGTTTTTACTGTAAGGATATCATTTTAAGTTTACAAAATCATACACCTTAATAGTAACCCAAATGAGGAAAAAAAGCAAATAAATGTGAAAAAAATTTAAAGTAATTCACGAAATCCCCAATGAATTGTTGATATTGTGGATAACTTTATCCAAAATATGTGGAAATATGATTTTTTACACCTTTATAAACCAGAAATCCACAATCTTGTGGATAAAATTGTGAATTGTTATATACAATATCCACAGTGGTATTTATTGATAATCCGCATTTACAGGAAATAGTTTTCTACATCTTTTCGACGAGATATCCACAAGTTACCCACAATTTGTGGATATCTTTGGTCTTATGTGGATTTCATAGCTTTTTCTGTGGAAAGAGTGTGGTTAGATGATTTGTCCATCAAATTTACATTATTTTTCTTGACTTCGATATTTTTATGGTATATAATCATCATGATATTTTCTAATACTGGAAACTGATATCGCCAGATATCTTGGAATAGCTTATCGTTTTATGCAAATGTCTGATATGGGATTTTAGTGGTAAATCTTTATGCGTATTGGGAATGCGGCATTTGCCAGGAGAAATATCCGATTGGAAAGGTAAATTGAGAAGGAGGTGTTTTGAATATGAAGATGACATTTCAGCCAAAGAAAAGACAGAGAAGTAAAGTGCATGGTTTCAGAGCCAGAATGAGCACACCAGGCGGAAGAAAGGTTTTAGCTGCAAGACGTGCTAAGGGAAGAAAGAGATTATCTGCATAATTTACAGGTCACGGTATGTGACCTTTTTTTCTATGTATGTAGATATATATTGTGCATGGATCTGTGCATTGTTATAGGTGCATTATGAAATTTTCGGAATCGTTAAAAAGCAACAGGGATTTTAAGAATGTTTATAGTTTCAGAAAAAGTTATGCCAACAGATATTTAGTGATGTATGTGTTAGAAAATGGATTAGATAAGAACAGACTTGGGATTTCAGTTAGCAAAAAAGTAGGGAACAGTGTTGTCAGGCATCATGTAACCAGATTGATCAGGGAAAGTTACCGGCTGCATGAGGATATGTTTCAGAGAGGTTTTGACATCGTAGTCGTTGCAAGAGTCAGTGCAAAGGATGCAAAGTACGCAGAGATTGAGAGTGCACTGCTCCATGTATCAAGGCTCCATAAAAATGTATTGGTATAAATAATAAATATAAATATAGAAGCAGGTGTTATGATGAAAAAGCTTTTTATTTGGCTTATTTTATTTTACCAAAAATATCTTTCACCGTTAAAAACCACGAAATGTCCGTATTTTCCTTCTTGTTCCCAGTATGGGCTTGAGGCGGTCAGACAGTATGGTGCCTGGAAGGGCGGACTTCTTTGCATATGGAGAATTCTTCGGTGCAATCCTTTTTCAAAGGGAGGGTATGATCCCGTTCCTTCTATTTATAATAAGAAAGAAAAAAAGAAAATAAAAACCTTTTATCGGTTTTGATTGGTCAGGAGGAGTAAAATGGATTTCATGCTGTTAACGCAAAATTCAACTCCGATATTTAAGTACATTGTTAAGCTTTTGGGCTTAATCATGAATGGCATTTTCGAGTTTCTGAATTTGATTGGCATTCCAAATATCGGTTTATCTATTATTTTATTTACAATTGTTATTTATTTACTTTTGATGCCGCTTACGATCAAACAGCAGCGGTTTTCGAAGCTGCAGGTTAGGATGAATCCTGAGATACAGGCAATACAGGCAAAGTATAAGGGCAAACAGGACCAGGATTCTATGATGGCTATGAATATGGAGACGAAGGCAGTGTATGCAAAGTATGGCGTATCACCATCAGGCAGCTGTATCCAGCTGTTGATCCAGATGCCTATTTTGTTTGCGCTCTATCGTGTCATCTATGCAATGCCGGCATATGTGACCAAGATCGGTGAGGCTTTTGGTGTGCTTGCGGACAAGATCATGCAGGCGTCTAATGGAGTGGAAGAAATCAGGGCTTTATCTTCTGCAGCGTATTTTTCAAAGAATTTTGACATTGTGGGCAACACAAGAAACGCGATCATTGACACACTCAACAAGACATCTTCTCTTGATATGGCTGCCCTTTCTGAGAAATTTGGTCTGGCAGACTTAACTTACAATGGAAGATTGATTCTGACAAACGGTTCGGAGAGAGGTTTGTTAGATGTCTATAACAACTTTTTTGGATTGAATATCGGC